>NZ_JBBENW010000017.1:0-81047 GCF_037645885.1 Salinibaculum salinum
CCCGATCTTCCGCCGGAGCGCCACCGGGTCGACGTCGTCGTCGTAGACGTTCTTTCCGCGAAAGAGGAGTTCCCCTTCGATGCGGGCGGCGTCGACGAGGTCGTTCATGCGGTTGATACACCGCAGGAACGTCGACTTCCCACAGCCCGAGGGCCCGACCATCGCCGTCACCTGATTGCGGGGGATTTCCATGTTGATGTTCTGGAGTGCCTGTGTCTCGCCGTAGAAGACGTTGAGGTCGCGGGTCTCGATAATCGTCTCCGAGGCGCCGGCGGTGCGGTGTGACTCGGATTCACTGGCTGTCGCGCCGACGTTGGGCGTGGTATCGACCAGCGGTTCGCCCGACGGGTCTTTCGTCTCCGTGCTCTCTGTCTCTCTTTCGCTCGTCGTGTCCGTGTCAGATGCCATGGGTAGTTGTGATACGCTGTTGGTCGGCCAGTACTGTCGCGGTCGTCTGTCGGTGCATCGATGTCATTGGTCTCGCTGATACTTGTTTCGGATGACAATTGCTGACGCGTTCATCACGAGCAATACAACCAGCAGCGTGACGACGCCGGCCGCGAGGACGCCGTAGCGGAATGCGGGCTCTATCTCGAACGCCCACGAGAACACCTGGCGGGGCATCGCACTGCTCTTGTCGAAAAAGCTGTTGGGGGCTTCTCGGACCGACGCCGCCATCCCGATGAGCAGCAGTGGCGCGGTCTCCCCGATCGCGCGCCCGAGTGCGAGAATCGTTCCGGTCATGATTCCGGGCAACGCCTCGGGGAGGACGACGTTCCGGGTCGTCTGCCACTGGGTCGCGCCCATCCCGTAGGAGGCCTGCCGCTGGGAGTCCGGCACTGCCCTGATGGCTTCCTGGGCCGAGATGATGACGATTGGCAGTATCAACAGCCCGATTGCCAGCCCACCGACGATGATCGAACCGGAGGGCATCTGGAAAAACCGGATGAACACTGCCAGCCCGAGTAGTCCGTACACCACGGACGGAACGCCGGCCAGGTTGGCGATATTAATCTCAATGAGCGTGACGAGCTTTCCGACCGGTCCACTGGACGGAGCGTACTCCTCGAGATAGACTGCGGCACCGACACCAACCGGGAACGTCGTCACGACGATGACGATCAACAGCATGACCGAGCCGACGAGCGCCGGATAGATACCGGCCGTCTCAGCCGACCGGGTCGTCATGCTTGTCAGGAACTCCCAGTCGAGCCACGTCTCCGGCCCGGATGCACCAAGCTGTCCGACGAGGAACCCTCCGAGCGCCCCGCCGACCAGAAGCGTCACCGGCAACAGCAGGCCTGCGACACCCTCGCCGCGCCGGAAGACACCTTCGGTGTACACTGCGACCGGAACGACGGTCATCGTGTAGATAATGACCCAGCCGTCCGCGCCGATGCCGAGTGGCTCGCCGGCCACGAGTCCGACCAGTGCACCAGCGACGACCAGGCCGCCAGCAACGAGGCCGTCGCGGCGGCTTTCGCGTCCCTTCCACACCCACCAGCCAGCGACCGCAGCAGCCGGCAGTGTCAGCGTCGTCGTGAGTTGCAGTGGCGGCAGTGGGAGATACGGCAACTGCAGCACGAACTCCCGGAGACTCACGACTCGAATCGGGAGCCCGACCAGTCGCGCGACCGAAACGGGGGGAGCGCCAAAGATGGCGACAATTGGCACCAGAATCCCCAGCAACGTCCGTTCGATGATAGCCTGTGGTCGCACCCGCGTGTGTCCGTAGAGGACCGCGCCGACCGCGGCGACCGAGAGTCCGAGTGCGAACCACTCCTTTATCGGCATAATCTCGACGAACAGGACGAACAATCCGCCGGCAACCAGCACGCCAACGACAGGGAGACCGGTCGTCACGTAAGCGACTTCCCCGTTTGGCGAGTCGGACCGGTAATAGTAGGCCGCGAGCGTGACGACCGGCGCGACGAGCGTGACCGCGAACACGGCGTACCACATCGGGTCAGCCGAGAGCGGTCTGAAGGCGTCGTTTGTGACGTAGATGAGCAGGACGAAGACGGAAAGAATTCCCACCGAGGTCGCCGTCAGGGTGGCGAGTTCGAAGAGTCGGCCGATTCGCCGGCTGACGCGGCCGCCAGTCCCATACCACGAGGAATCACTCGTCGCCATTGTGCACCTCCTGGATGTCGTCGGTCAGTGTCTGAATCATTCGTATTCCTCCTTGTACCGGGCTGCAACTCGGTTGCTCGCCAGATTCAACAGGAACGTGATGACGAACAGCGTGAGTCCGATTGCGAACATCGCCTTGTAGGCCGGGCCGCCACCGCCAACGTCCGACGTAACCAGCTGTATCATCGCAGCCGTCATCGGCTGGTTCCCCTCGATCAGGTTGGCAGCCGGATCGAACAACTGGAGCAGTTGCGGGTTCGACCCCATCGCAACGGCGACAATCATCGTCTCGCCGATGGCACGCGAGATAGCCAGGATGAACGAGGAGAAGATACCCGACAGCGCCGCCGGGATGACGATACCGGTCGACACCTCGTATTTCGTCGCACCCATACCGTAGCCCGCCTGCCGGAGCGAGTCCGGCACGGCACTCATCGCGTCCTCGCTGAGACTCGACACCATCGGGATAATCATGATACCGACCATGACCGAGGCACTCAGGGCGTTGAACGTCCCGAGCGGAACGCCGAAAGTCTGGAAGAAGGGCGTCACGTAGACGAGCGCGAAGTAGCCGTAGACGACCGTCGGGATACCGGCCAGCACTTCGAGGGCTGGTTTGAGGACCGCGCGTGCGCGAGAACTCGCGTACTCGCTGAGATAGACTGCTGCCGCGACACCGACTGGCAACGCGATAGCAGCTGAGACGACTGTGACGATTATCGTCCCACTTACCAGCGGCAACACGCCGTACGAGCTACTCTCGAAACTGCTTCTGATGACCCATCTGGTACCAGTGAAGAAGTCCGCTGGACTGACAATCCCGAAGAAATCGATGGCGTCGCGTGTGAGCACGAAGATGATACTTATCGTAACGGCGACCGACAGCGCAGCACAGAGAAAGAGCGCGGACCGATAGAGTCGCTCTTTGGTGGCGTTGCCGGCCGGGGTGGTAATATCCTCAGTACTCATCGACGCTCACCTCTGTCAATCCTGGCCAGAGAGCCCAATAGGCGAGGTACTATCATGGCTTTTGTTTGATGAGTTTCAGGAGATTCTCGTCACGAACCTCTTCGTTCGTGGGGACGTACCCGATTTCGGTCACCAGTTCGGTTGCCGCCTGTTTCAGATAGAAGCTGGCGAAGTCGAACACTGCCTTTCGGTCCAGCGCGTTCCGGTCGACGTAAATGAATAGCGGTCGGGCCATCGGGTAAGAGCCGTCTGAGGCGTTCTCCAGAGACGGATCCGTACAGCCGTCCCCCTCCTCGCGTTCGATCTGGAGGGCTTTGACGCGGTCTCTGTTCTCGTCGTAGTAGGCGTACCCGAAATAGCCCATCGCGTTGTCGTTGTCTTCGATTCCTTTCAGGAGGACGTTGTCTTCCTCGGTTTGCTCGTGGTCGGCAGTGTGTTCGTACTCCTCGCCGATGACGTTCTCGGCGAACCAGTCGTACGTGCCGGACGTCGGCGGCGGTCCGAACAGCCCGATTTCCTCGTCTGGCCAGTCCGACCGGACATCAGACCACTGCTCGACGCCGTCCTCTCGCCAGATACGGGAGAGTTCTTCGAAGGTCACGCAGTCGACCCACGTCGCGGCGTTGTTGACTGCGACGGTAAGCGCGTCTGCACCGACCTGGAACTCTATCGGCTCGACGTCGTTGTCCCCGCACCGGGAGAGTTCTTCGTCGGTTATCCGCCGCGAGGCGCCGTTGATTGCCGAATCACCCGGGCAGAAGTGATTCTGGAAGCCACCACCGGTCCCGGTCGAGTCGACGGTGACGTTCACGTCGTTGTCTGCCATGAAGTTCTCGGCCATCGTATCGCTGACCGGAAACACCGTACTACTCCCGGTGACGACCACTTCGGCCGAGTCGGTACTCCCACCGCTCTCGGTCACGTTCTCGATACAGCCACCGAGTGCGGCACTACCGACCACACCGGCGGTCAAGAGAAATTCTCGGCGCGACGTGCTCCCAGCGCTGTCACGTCTCATTAGTTGAACGGAGAGATGTGTTGGGTAAATACCCTACTATTACATCTATATAGAAAATATAGGGGTATATTGGGTTATAGTTGGCACTGGCTCCACAAGATATCTCTGACCGACACGTCAGCCACAATGGCGCGAATTGGGCTGTTTAAGGGCGTTTTGGTGATAATTTCCGGCCAGAACTCTGCTATGGGTAGTTCTTTTACCGAATAAGATGGGTTGGTCGTCCCTGCCGAGTACAGTGTACTATGTACGACTATTACTGCTATTGTGGGTTGGATATATAGATACGGAGTGATTTATATCACTGGAGTTGCGAGAGTCGTCTATGGAGACGCGCAAGGTCCAGGTCACCGGCGGTTCCACGTACACGGTCTCACTTCCGAAAGACTGGGCGACTAACAACGAAGTCAGCGCGGGGAGCGTCGTCGAGTTTCACTCCGAAGAAGACTTGCTCTTGCTCGCGCCACAGCGCGAGGAGGACCGCATCGAGGGGAGCCTCGACATCACTGGACTCGAATCGGAACACCAGTTGACCCGCGCGGTCATGACGATGTACGTCAGCGGGTTCGACGTCATCAGACTGGAGACCGCTCGTATCACAGCGACCCAGCGGCGTGTCATTCGAGACGCGACACAGGGACTCGTCGGACTCGAGGTCATCGAAGAAACCTCCGACCGGGTCGTCCTTCAGGACCTCCTCGACTCCTCGGAGCTGTCGGTCCACAACGCCATCTCGCGCATGCGACTCGTGAGTATGACGATGCTCGAAGACGCCATCGAGGCGCTGTTGACCGACGACGAGGAACTCGCTCACGACGTCAAAGAGCGCGACGACGACGTGGACCGCCTCTGGTACATGGTCTCTCGCGTCTTCCGGACGATCCTCCGAAATCCGACCGCGGCCAACGAAATCGGCTTCTCCCGCGAGACGAGTTACGACTTCCAGTCCAGCGCCCGCCAGTTGGAGCGTATCGGCGACCACGCGACGAAAATCGCCGACCTCGCGCTGGAAGTCGACGATATTCCCGATAGCGTGGCCGACCCCATCCGGGCGCTCCACGAGGAGGCCAGCGTCGTTCCGGAGACAGCGATGGACGCACTCCTGGCTGATGAACCCGACGAGGCGGTCGAACTGGCAAACGAGGCTCGCGACCAGATTCGTGACGTCGACGAGAAGGTCCGTGAGGTAGACAAGGTGATCCACGAGTACGACCCGCAACTCGCACAGGTCCTCGGTCTGGTCGCCGACTCGCTGTCGCGGACCGCTGACTACGGTGGTAACATTGCCGAAAGCGCGCTGCAGAAGGCTGCCCCGAGTCCCTGAGCCTCAGTCTCGGTCTGCTGTTTCTCCGACCGAATCGTCGGCCTCGTCTACCGTCTCGCCGTAGTGTCGAGCGATGACCGTCGCCGCTCCGTCAGGTGTCTTCCGGTAGACTCTGTCGCCGTCAGGTGTCCTGATGGCGTACGTATACGTTCCGCTGTCCGGTTCGTACCACTTCTCTCGGTGCGCGGTCAGCAGTTCGGGGAGCTCCGCAGTGTCGGACGCTGGCGCTGCGTCCTCGGTCGTGGCAGTCGCGTCGTCGGCAGTGGTCGTCGGCTCTTCGTCAGCGCTATTGTGTCCGGAATCGATTCGCAACCCGGTGTCTGGAACCTCCGTGAGACCTGGGATGCCCACGCTTACTCCGTCACGTTCGCTCGCCGCCGCTGCCTCTCGCATCAGCACGGCCTGCGTATCGATCATCCGCTCACCCGGTTCGGGGTGGCGTTGTGCGTAGCTCCCGTCGCTGTCCATCTCCCAGACACGGCGGTTGTCCGCCAGCATCAAATCGAGGATGAATCGCAACTGCTCACGGAGTGTAGGGTCCTCGACGGGCGTGACGGCTTCGACCCGCTTGTCGAGATTGCGCGTCATCCAGTCCGCAGAGCCGATGTAGTACTCCGGCTCGCCATTGTTCTCGAAGTAGAAGATTCGGGAGTGTTCGAGAAACCGCCCGACGATGCTGTAGACCTCGACGTTCTCGCTAACCCCGGCCAGCCCGGGACGGAGCCGACAGATGTCCCGGACGAAGAGGTCGATGTCGACGCCTGCCCGCGACGCCTCGTAGAGTTCGCGGACGATATCCGGGTCTTCGAGTCCGTTGACCTTGGCGACGATGCGCGCGGGTTCGCCGGCGCGAGCGTGTGCCGCTTCGCGCCGGATGAAGTGGGTGAACCGCTCACGCATCGTCACCGGTGCGATGAGCAGTTTTCGGAACTCCTCGTCGAGCGCCGGGCCGGTAAAGGAGTTGAACACCTTGAGGAGGTCTCTGCCGATGTCGGGATCGCTACTCAGCAGACCGAGGTCGACGTAGCCTTTCGCCGTCTTGGAGTGGTAGTTGCCGGTGCCGACGTGGGAGTACGTCTTGACGCCGTCCGCTTCCTCGCGGACCACGAGCGCCGTCTTCGTGTGGGTCTTCAGCCCGATAGTCCCGTACGCGACGTGAATCCCCTGTTCTTCGAGGGTCCGGACCCACTCCAGGTTGTTCTGCTCGTCGAACCGCGCTTTCAACTCGACCATCACCGCCACCTGTTTGCCGTTTTTCGCGGCGTCGATGAGGGACTGAATAACTTGCGAGTCGCTGGCCGTCCGGTATATTGCGGCTTTGATGGCCAGCACGTCGGGGTCGTGTGCCGCCTCGTCGAGGAAACGCTGAACGGTCTGAGTAAACGAGTGATACGGATGGTGTAGGAGGATGTCACCGCGGTTTATCTCCTCGAAAACGCTGTGGTCGCTGTCTGCAGTCGCGCCGAGCGTCCCATCGTACTGCCCGCCGGTATCGAGCCGGGGATGCGGGACGGGCGTCCACGGGTCGACTTTCAGGTCGGGTCGGTCGAGGTCGGTCAGTACCTCGAAGTCCTCCAGGTCCAGCGGCGGTCGCACCTCGAACACTTCCCGCCCGTCGAGGTCTAGCTGCTCGACGAGCGTCTGTCGGATGCGTTCCGGCGGGTCTTTTTCCAGCTCCAGGCGAACCACCGTCCCGAACCGGCGCTGTTCGAGCACCTCCTCTATCATGTCGATGAGGTCCTCTGCGACCTCCTCGTTGCGGCGGACCTCGGCGTTGCGCGTCAACCGAAAGAGCGCCGTCCCGACGACGTCGACGCTCGGAAAGAGCAGATCCAGGTTCGCCCGGACCACGTCCTCGATGAGCACGTATCGGTCTTCGTCGCTCTCCTCGTCGACTGCAACGAGTCGCGGTCGGTTGGGCGGGATTTTCACCCGTGTGAATGTCGGCTCCTCCTCGTCGTGGTGCTGTGTGAGAACACCGAGTGAGAGGCTGAGGTTGGAAATAAAGGGAAATGGGTGGGCCGGGTCGAACGACAGCGGGGTCAGGGTCGGGAGCACGTCCTGCTCGAAGTACGTCCGCATTCTCTCGCGCTCGGCAGCCGAGAGGTCCTCGTAATCCAGGATGTGAATTCCTTCGTCGGCGAGCGCCGGCCGAACCGTTTCGTGATAGCACTCGACCTGCTGTTCGAACATCGGCCTGGCTTCGTCGAGAACCTCTGCCCACTGTTCGCGAGGCGTGCGTCCATCGACAGTCCGCTCGATGACACCGGCTGAAATCTGCTGTTTGAGTCCGCCCACCCGTTTCATGATGAACTCGTCCATGTTCCGGGTGAAGATAGCCAGAAACCGCACGCGCTCCAGCAGTGGGGTTCGGTCGTCCAGTGCTTCGTGCAGCACGCGCTGCTGGAAGGCGAGTTCGCTGAGTTCCCGATTCAGATATAGCGACGGGTCGGTCAGGTCAGTGTCGTCTTCCGGCATCGTCACTCAGTGAGCGGCTCTGCTGGACGGGGATCGACAATCGAATCCGAACTGCGTTCCCTGTAGGTTTCGGCCGGATCGACTGAGACGAACGTCTCGCTCTTCCAGTCATACGCCGACAATTGTCCGCCGTAAACACAGCCGGTATCGAGACCGACGGCGGCGGGCGTCGCAAAGGACTCCGAGAGGACGGTGTGTCCGAAAAAGACGCGTGGCTTCCGCGTGCGTTTCTCGAACCAGTAGGGTCGTTCGTACCCGCTGCCGGTGAGCGAGCGAATCTCCAGAATGTCCGTTGCGTCGTGGTCTCCGACCGGCTTGCGGTGGTCCAGTCCACCGTGGACGACCAGCGCGTCGTCGAAGGAGATGGCGAGCGGAAGCGTCTCGATATATTCGAGATCGTCGTCGTCGAGCGCCGGGTCGGATTTACTGCCATCGAGCAGCCCCTGTTCGTTGTTTCCGCGAACGGAGAGGACGTTGTCGCGCTCGCGAACTAGCGACAGAACACCTTTGCTGTCGGGTCCTTTCCGGACGAGGTCGCCGACACAGATAATCAGGTCGTCCGCATCGACTGCGAGCTCCTCGAGCAACCGTTCGAACGCATCGAGACAGCCGTGAACGTCACCGACGACGTAGACGTTATCCCAGTTCCCGGGGTCGATTCGGTGGTGCTGTTGTGTGACCGATTCGGCGAATTCGACTGGCGAATCGCGCTCTTGTTGTCCGTGTTGTCCCATCTACGAACTGGCACACCACGGGGGCTGTATACGGTTTATATGAGCGTTTGGGTCCGGTATTGAGTGATATATATCGGTCGGCGAAGGACCCCTGAGAATTCAACACACCGGTCTGGCACTTAGCGAGCCTTTTGACGGTTCCGGTGGGAGTATCCGATGGCGTGCCGGTTCGAATCCACCTGTAAACACACGTCTGTCACGCACGTCCTGACGGCTCGTCACCGTCAGTCCATCCGGCGTTTTCTTCACCTGGTCGATTACGATTCGGGTGCGAAGCATTCAGTACTGGCTGTCGGCACTCTGCAGGACACACATCACGAGAGCCCCAGCAGTGAATTACTGTTCGAGAATGCTGGACACGAGCGGACGTACCGCTCGCAGAAAACAGGTTACTCCTCGACGAGGACCGCGTTGACCTGACCGTCCTGTCCCGGACGGGACGTGACGCGAGCGCGCCCCTCGCTGGTCTCGAGGATAGCGCCCTTCGTGATGATGTTCCGGCGGGCGTAGTTGGGGTTCGAGGGGTTCTCGGCGACGTTCTCGATGTCGGCAGCGACGGTTTCGCCGTCGATGGAGATGCTCGCCGTGTCGGTCGTAATCGCGCGGGTCTTGTCGGTGTTCCCGCGGGTGTCGACGGTCTTGAACTTCGGCTCGCCGACCTGCGTCTCAGTGAACTCGGAGCCGAGCTGGTGTTTCTTCTTGTTACTTGCCGGGCGTCGTCGGCCGCCAGTCCGCTTGCGCGTGGACGGTCCCTGGTACTTCATACCCGTCGAAAGTATCAGCGGCCACTTGAACCTCTCGATGCTCGTCGGCGCGGGACGACAGATTTAGGGGTCACCCGCGCGCTGTCACCGACGATGAGTCTCCGCCGGGCAGTCGCTGCGCCCTTCCGCCAGCGCGGCGTCGACCGTATGAACGAAAGCGAATTCGTCGTCGCGCTCTCGCTGGACCGCGACTGGTTCTCCCCCGACCAGGCAAAGCGACTCGTCGACGTCGCCACCGGCGAGGGACTGCTCGACCGGGACGGCGACGACATCGTCGCCAGCTTCGACGTGGGAACCGTCAACGTTCCAGAGGACTTCGTCCCCGACGAGTCGGTCATCCAGGAACGATCGGTCTTCGAACAGGTACTCGAATCGGTCGTCGACACTGGCGTCGAAAAACAGGAGGCGGTCGCAGATATCAACCGTCTGCAGTCGGAACTGGGAATCACAATCGAGGCCGCAGCAGTGCTGTACGCCCGCCGCCGTGGCGTCGACGTGGGCGGACTCGCCGCGAACGCACGGAGTGAACTCTAATGGTCGAGGACTCGAGTACTGACCCGAAGCGCGTCGCACAGCTACTCGCATCCGAACTCACCGGGCTGGAAACGCCGCCACTGGACCGCGTGACGGTCGTCGATGCCGACGAGTCGGCGACACCGAGCCCCGACGGCACAACTGCCTACGCGATCGCGTTCGACGAGCGCGCCGTCGGGCGTGTCCTGCTGTATCCCGACAGCGCCGTCGTCGAACTCGACGATATCTCCGTCGTCGGTTCTGACGATGACCGTCTCACTGTCGAGACAGGTGAGGGTGTGACTCGACTCACCCTCTCTTCAGGTGTTGCTGTCAAACGCGCGGTCGACGTACTGCGGGACGCGCTCCCGGATCACGGTCGGGAACACTGATATCGGCAGTCTCAGCGCCAGCCGACCTGCTGATCCAGGAACGCCATGAGTTCGTCGGCCAACTGGTCGCGTTCGATGTAGCCGTCCGCTTCGGGCGCGCGCTCGAATCGGTCGCTCAGTACCTGCACTGCCAGCATCCCGGCGTCTTTCGCACCCCGGATGTCGGCGTCGGGGTTGTCACCGACGTACACCGCCGCACCCGCTGCGACGCCGAGTTCGCCAAGGACCGCTTCGAACGCTCGACCGTCCGGTTTGCCGGCGGGCAACGACCCGGTGACGACGACGCTGTCGAAGAGGCCGGTCCAGCCCAGCGTCTCCAGTTTTGCCTCCTGTGCCTGAACGGGTCCATCGGTCAACAGTCCCACTCGGTACTGAGTTCGGAGTTCCTCGATGAGCTCTGGGACGCCGGCAACGGGGACCAGTGCCTCGTTGACCCCTTCGCGGTAGGCTTCGGCGGCCTCGGCTGGATCGCCCGTCGCCAGTAATCCCTCGAAAATCGGTGTCCTCGTCTCCGTCGCCCGGTGTTTTCGGTGTTCGGACAGATATTCAGACCGGTCGATGTCCCGTCCGCCGGCGGCCGCGGTCGCCTCGTCCAGTAGCGTCTGGCGGTCGCGGTCGGGGACCGCCAGTGTGTAATCGAGGTCGAAGACGACCGCGGCCAGTGTCATTGAGCGTCAGTAGGTGAGCGACCGATTAGAGCCTGTCTGTTTCCGACCGTTTACTTCTACAGGGAATTATATTAACAATCTGTAAGATATGGTAAGACACAACACGGATCAAGCTGAATGGGTGAGTGATGCAGACAGAGCGATTATTGCCGGAAGAGATAGCCGACGGAGAGTCGGAGGAGGCGTTGCGAAAGCAGCGTGACTTCTACAAGCATCTCTTCGAGACGGTGTTCGAGCGGTTTCCGGACCCTGCCGGTGTCGTCGACGCAGACGGCGTCGTCACCGGGTGGAACGAGGGTCTGGCTGACCTGACTGGTGTGGCGAGTGACGATGCCTATGGCCGGCAGGCGTACGACGTGGTGGGGACGGAAGGTCAGGACGAGGTGCTTTCCGAAAAGGTGGCTCGGCTGGGGGAACCGATAGCAGAAGACGAACCCCGTGTCGGGGAGACTCCCGGGGGTGATATCTGGGCTGTCCAGGCGAAGGGCTTCCCGCTCACGCACCCCGAGGACGGGCGGACGATCGGGGCGTTTCAGATCAACACGGTGGTGACGGACATCGTCGAGCGAAACCGGAAGCTCTCGGACGTGAAAGACCGCATCACTGACGAGGTGGCGACGGCCACCGAGCGGCTTCACAGTTCGCTGACTGAAACGGCCGAGAACACGGAGGCGATTACGGAAGCGACGACCGAACAGGCCCGCGACATTGACGATATCCGTGCTGAACTCACGGAGGTTTCCCGGGAGGCCGAGGAAGTCGCCCAGCGGGCCCAGCTCATCGACGACCACTGCCGGGACATGCAAGAGGCGGTGAGCCGCTCGGAGGAAGTCGTCGGAGCGGTCACCGATTCCATCGAAGAGGCCGCAGACGTGGGTGCGAACGTCGAGCAACTGGCGTCGGACCTCGAACAGCAGGCCGCCGAGATTACGCAGGTCACCGAGACCATCGACGACATCGCGGAGCAGACGAATCTGCTGGCGCTCAACGCCAACATCGAGGCCGCACGCGCGGGAATGGGCGGCAGCGGCGGGACCGACAACCACGGGTTCGAAGTCGTCGCCGACGAGGTCAAAGCCCTGGCCACGCAGTCCCAGGACGAGGTCGACAAGGTCCGTAAACGGGTCCAGGCGATTCAGGCGAACATCGAGGAGACTGTCGAGGGAATCTCACAGTTGGAGGCGGAACTGGACGATGCGGTCGTCGACGCACAATCGCTGGAGGAGACGCAGAGCGATATCACCGGCCACGTCCGGAAAGTCACCGAGGAGATGACGGCAGTCGCCGAATCCGTCGAGAGCCAGTCCGCGAAGATTCAGACTCTCCAGAGCGACGTCGAGACTTTCGCCGAGCGGACCGCCACGGTGTCGGACAACATCACGGAGATTGCCGAGGCGACTGCCGACCAGACCGAGACCGTTGCAGACCTGGATAAGACTGTGCAATCACTCGCTGCAGACCTCGAAGACCAGGAGCTGTGAACCGCGCCGGAAACGTCGAACCTTTATTTTCCAGTCGCGCCCAGGATCTACAATGACCTTTTTCGACCGTCTGCGCGACCGCATCGAGGCCGTCGACAGCGTCGTCTCTGTCGGCCTTGACCCGGACCCAGACCGCTTGCCAGACGCCGTTGCCGATGCCGACCTGCCCCGCTGGGCGTTCAACCGGCGCATCATCGACGCCACTCACGAACACGCCGCCTGTTACAAACCGAACGCCGCCTTCTACGAGGACAGCGACGGCTGGCGCGCCCTCCGCGAGACAATCGCTTACGCTCACGGCAAGGACGTGCCAGTTCTCCTCGACGCCAAGCGGGGCGACATCGGCAACACGGCCCGCCAGTACGCGACGATTCTCGACGACGACCACGGTCCGGCCGCGGATGCTATCACGGTCAACCCGTATCTCGGTCGCGATTCACTGGACCCGTTTCTCGCGCAGGCGGAGAAGGGTGTGTTCGTCCTCTGTCGAACCTCGAATGCTGGAGGGGCTGACCTCCAGGACCTCGAACTCGACACTGGAGAACCCCTCTACGAGCGCGTCGCGGCGCTGGCCGACGTGTGGAACGAGCACGGCAACGTCGGCCTCGTCGTGGGCGCAACGGCACCGGACGAACTCGAAGAAGTCCGTGAGGTCGTCCCGGAGATCCCGTTCCTCGTCCCGGGCGTCGGGGCACAGGGCGGCGACGCGGAGGCCGCCGTCGAGTACGGCCTGGCCGAGACAGAACCCGGAACGACACCGGTCGGCCTGGTCAACTCCTCACGTGGTATCATCTTCGCCGGAGAAGACAGCGAGGCGCGACGCGTCTCGGACGGTCGAGCGGCACAGCCGCGAGACGGCGAAATTCGGGGTGACGAAGCCGCGTACTTCGACGCTGCAGGCGCGTCCGCGAAGCGACTGAAACGGCGACTCAACGAGTACCGATAATAACGGTTGCGGTGGGTATCACACTGTTTGACCTTTCTTTAGGTTATAGGTGGGGGGACGACGAATCACATCGTGTTTACAGATGTCCTCCACCACTGTGGCCGACACCGACCAGTCGGCCAGTTCGCCAGTCTTTGGCGTCGTCACAGATGCACAGACGTACCAGAACATTCTCTACCTGTTTCTCCGATTTCCACTCGGCATTGCGTACTTCACGCTGCTGGTGACCGGATTCGCACTCGGTGTCGGGCTGACAGTCGTTCTCGTCGGCTTTCTCATCTTCCCACTGATTCTCGTCGGTGCAGCGTACGTCGGTGCGTTCGAGGTATTCCTCGCCAACCGGTTGCTCGGTTTCGACATCGACTACGAACTGCCTGCTCCGAACGAGAAACCACTGGTTGACTTCCTGAAAGGTGTGCTTACCGATGTGCAGACGTATCTCGTTATCGTGTATCTCCTGGCGAGTTTTCCCGTCGGTGTCTTTTTGTTTACGCTGCTGGCCATTGTGGTCTCCCTGTCGCTCGTCTCGATACTCGCGCCGTTGCTCTACTGGCTGCCGTTCGCGCAGTACGAAATCGAAACTGTCGGTGGTGTCGGGACGATTGTCGTCGACACGCTCCCGGAGGCGCTCGTTCTCAGTGTGGTCGGCTTCGTCGTCGCACTTGTTTCGTTGCACCTCTGTAACGTGCTCGCGCGGGGTCACGGACACGTGACTGCGGCGATTTTCACTCAGAACCGGTAGGTGTCGACGCCGTCGGGCATGTCCTCGCTGTTCGGGATGTGTTCGCGCTCGCCGCCGCTGACATCGGCGGCACACTCGATGCACAGCCCCAGTTCGTCGTCGTAGTGGCGACTGCAGACGAGTTTTCCACAGCGGTCACAGACACCGTCAACGTCCGCGGTAGTGCAGATTTCACAGGGACTCGACACGCTCATGTCCATCAGTAGCACGCCCGCGGGTTTCAACCCTCTGTCGGTTGCAGGCAGCGAGAGGCTTACAGTCGTGCCGACCAAACAGTGACCCGTGCAGCAGCGTCTGGTCACCGGTCTGGCAGCAGCATTCGCCCTGATGACGGCCATCCTCGGCGTCGCCGGAATCGTCTACAGTCCGGCGCTTTTGATTCTCGCAGTCGTCTTCGGCGCTGTCACGTACCTATTGTACTATCAGGCGAGCGGTCGCATGCTCGACCGCATCTATCGGAGTGTCGAACGCAAGGCTGCGACCGGCGCGACCGAGCGTAACCGCGGCGGGTTCGGTGCCGGTCCCCGCGAAGAGTGGACGCCACCTCGGCAGGAGCAACGCCGGCAGGCACGCCAGCAGACCGCACGCGAACGCGTCCAGCAGGCCCGTCAGCGGCGGCGCGCCGGGGGCGGACAGCGCCGTCGGCGGACAAACGCCGTCCAGCAACGGTCTGGACCGACTGTTCGGGAGGCGGCACAGATTCTCGGTGTCGGTCCCGATGCGGACGAGAGTGCGATAAAACAGGCGTACCGGTCGCGGATCAAAGATGTACACCCCGATGCCGACGACGGCGACGAAGAGGAGTTCAAGCGCGTCCAGGCCGCCTACGAGCGACTGACCGACTGAAACGCAAGCGGGAAACCCGGCAGACCCAATAGCGAGCGTATGGACACGCCGTCGGTTCCCGACGATGCACCGCCGCTTGCCGTCGACATCGACGGAACGCTCACTAACGACCAGCGTGCGCTCGATCCGCGAGTCATTCCCGTTCTTCGGGCTTGGCCCACCCCCATCGTCATCGCGACGGGAAAATCGATGCCGTATCCCGTTGCGCTCTGTGAGTTTCTTGGAATCGAACAGCTAGTGATTGCGGAGAACGGTGGCGTGGTCGTCGCTGGCCGGGACACCGTCCGTATCGAGGGTGACCGGGAGGCAGCGAATGCAGTCGCTGCAGCCTACCGCGATGCCGGGTACGGACTCGGCTGGGGTGAGGCGGACCTGGTCAACCGCTGGCGAGAGACTGAACTGGCCGTGGCCCGCGAGATGCCGCTGGCACCGCTGCAAGAAATCGCAGACGAGTACGGACTCGTCGTCGTCGACACTGGCTACGCATACCATGTCAAATCTCCGATGGTGGACAAGGGAACTGGACTGAACGTCGTCGCCGCGGAGTTGAATTTGAACTCCGGCGATTTCCTGGCCATCGGCGATTCGGAGAACGACGTCCCGACCTTCGAGGTGGCCGGCCGTTCTGTCGCCGTCGCGAACGCGGACGACCGTGCGCTCGCTGCTGCTGACCACGTCACAGATGCGCGTTTTGCCGATGGATTTCTGGAGGCAGTCGAACGGTTCGCCGTTCCGTAGCTTCCTATTGAGCGGTCATAGAACCGCTCACGCAACCTCACGACTCATCAAGTGAACCGGTCAATACAGACCACCTTTTTCCCGGTCGGGTTCGAGTCGTGGCTTCGCCGCGCTCGAACCACTCCCGGCAAAAACGTGGGCGAAAAAGGCCGAGCACTCACTTCGTTCGTGCTCGGTGAACCGCGCTCGCTTCGCTCGCGCGGATGCTGGTGCTCACTCCGCAACCTTACTGAGCAGCGTATTTCAGCAGTCGACACTGAAGATATACACCTTATGAACAGTTCTATGATATTCTGTTAGTGTACTATTTTCATCAGAAGCGGCTCCGTTTTAAATGGATTTCTTGCCGTTAGCGATACCCAATCCGACCTCCGCGACCACGACACCAACACACATCCCGATGAGGATGATTCCGTACAGCAGAAAGTGAACGGGACTATCGGGTGTGAGGGCTGCTTCGATGGCCCCCATTCCAATCAGGTATGCGAGCGTCCCGCCTACGGCGAATGATTGGGGTGAAACCGTTGTGAGCGTGGCGAATACGAACCCAACAGCAACACTCGTGCCAAGGACCACCAGAATAACAGCATCACCGATTGCATCAAAGACATCCCAGTAAATCAACTCTGAAGCAGGTGGCCAGAGAATCGTACCAGCCACGAGAGCGAACACAACGCTGTACAGGACTTCACGGGGACGGAGGGCCATAGTATGATAATTTTATTCCCTTCTGATGATACTATTTATGATAGTACTCAAGCAGTTTTCCGACATCGAAGCGCTTCATCTGCACACTCACTCTACCAATTAATCCCCTACGTTGTGGATGAAAGGAATGGCTTGTGGGTGGTCTTATAGCTACTTACTTGTCATTTATCTCCACTCTGTACGTCACTATTGTGACAATAGCTCGCAGTGGTTGCTGACCCCATCTATCAGTAGCGAATCGGCCGCGAGAACCCCACAAACCCGGGGAAAGCTTATTGCTGCCGGCCCGTAAGCCACGCGCATGAGCCCCGACCGGGCCGTCCTTCGCCGTGCGCTCGACCGCGGCGAGAAAGAGGGCGGTAGCGTCGAGTTCAAAGAGCGGCTCACGAAAGACCTGCACCTCGCAGAGGGGCGGCGAGAGAGTCTCGCTGCCCAGTTGCGCCACCGCGTGCTCTCGGGTGACGGCGAGGCCACGTATGTCGTCGGCGTCACTGACGATGGCGGTATCGCCGGCATCGCCCCCGAGGATTTCTCCGAATCGATGGACGTCCTCTCCTTGCTCGCAGAAGAGGCCGGCGCACACATCGACGAGGTCCAGACGTGGGGTGTTGACGAAGACGGCCACGCGGACACCGAAGACGACGGCTCTGCCGGTGGACTCGTCGGCGTCGCGACCATCTTTGAGGGAACCGTGATGACCGACGACGCCCACATCGTCGTCGGCACTGCGGGCCACGTCGACCACGGCAAGTCGACGCTCGTTGGGTCACTCGTCACCGGCGAAGCCGACGATGGCCAAGGCGGCACCCGGAGCTTCCTCGACGTACAGCCCCACGAAATCGAACGCGGGCTCTCCGCGGACCTCTCTTACGGTGTCTACGGCTTCGACGAAGACGGTCCCGTTCGGATGGACAACCCGCACCGGAAAGGCGACCGCGCACGCATTGTCCAGGAGGCCGATCGCCTGGTGTCATTCGTCGATACCGTCGGCCACGAGCCGTGGCTCCGAACGACAATCCGCGGGCTGGTTGGGCAGAAACTCGACTACGGACTGCTGACTGTGGCCGCCGACGACGGCCCGACCAAGACCACCCGCGAACACCTCGGCATCCTGCTGGCGACGGACCTGCCGACAATCGTCGCGATCACCAAAGCCGATATCGTCGGTGAGGAGCGCCTGCTCGAAGTCGAGCGGGAGGTCGAACGGCTGCTCCGGGACGCCGAGAAGACGCCGCTCCGGGTCGAGCGCCACGGCGTCGAGGCGGCTATCGACGAGATCTCCGAAACTGTGGTCCCCATCTTGTCGACGAGTGCCGTCACGACCGAGGGTCTCGATACGCTCGACGAACTGTTCGAGCGCCTGCCGAAGACTACCAACTCGGAAGAACAGGGGCAGTTCCGGATGTACGTCGACCGGAGTTACAGTGTCACTGGCGTCGGTGCCGTCGCCTCTGGAACGATCCAGTCTGGCGAAGTCGAGGCCGGCGACGAACTACTGCTCGGCCCGATGGCGGACGGCAGTTTCCGGGACGTAGAGGTCCGCTCAATCGAGATGCACTACCACCGCGTCGACGAAGCTAGCGCCGGCCGTATCGTCGGCATCGCGCTGAAGGGTGTCAACGAAGCCGACATCGAGCGCGGGATGGTCCTGTTGCCCAGGGGGTCGGATCCCGACCCTGTCCGGGAGTTCGAGGCTGAGGTGATGGTGTTGAACCACCCGACTCGCATCGGGGACGGATACGAACCCGTCGTCCACCTCGAAACAGCTAGCGAGGCAGCGGCGTTCTATCCGGAGGGTGGCCAGCTCTTGCCTGGTGATTCCGGTAAGGCTCGCGTCCAGTTCAAATTCCGACCCTACCTCGTCGAAGCGGGGCAGCGATTCGTCTTCCGCGAGGGGAGTTCGAAAGGTGTCGGGACCGTCACTGACGTAACTGGCGTGGAGTGAGCAACTGATTCTATCAGTTCGTCACAGGAACACGTCGCGGAGGACCTTCGACTCGGCTTTTCTGAGGTGTTCGGCTGCAGTACTCGGCGCACATCCGATGGCCTCGGCCACGTCTTCGTGACTGACTTCGCGGGGTATCTCGTAGTAGCCCAGTTCCAGTGCGGTCGTAATCGCGTCGCGCTGGCGGTCGCTGAGCCTGGCTTCGACGGCCGGGCGAGTCGCAGCCAGCCCGCCGACTTCCTCGATAGTCACATCGATAGAAGGCGGCACTGCCTCGATTGCATCTTGCATCTCGTCTGTCGGGCCGAACAAAGACAGCGTCACCGTGCCGTCTTCATGATAGACGATAGGCGGAACGACGAGGAGTCCGCCGGTGGTCATCGGGCCAAAGAGGTCCTGTAGTGCGTCGGTCGTCGCGTCCCGGATGTACGCGTAGAAGGCGTCCTCACCGGTATCGACGATATCGAACCCCAGCACCTCGGGAACCTCCGCGGCTACTTCGGCGTAGGCGTCGGCGTCGCCCTCGATGTAGTGGAGGATGCCCAGTGCGTCTCCAGTAAAATTCCACTGGAGTGCCGTCCCGCGCTCGACGAACGGCGCGTTCATCATCACGTCGTACATCGGGTGAATCTCGTCTTCACGACCCTCGGCCGTGATGCGCACCCGGACGTGCTTCATATTCCGTCGATGTCCGGACGACGACTTAAACCTCCCGTGCACATCCTGCAGTAGCGACTCCTGCCACAGCAGCGTAGTCGAAGTTACGATGCACGTTCTCGTCTCCGGTGCGACGGGTGTTTTCGGACACAGAATCGTCGACCAACTGACTGACCACGGACACACGGTCTTCGGACTGACCCGCAACGACGCGGGCACGAGCGTAGTGGAGTCTCACGGCGGGACGC
This sequence comes from Salinibaculum salinum, assembly GCF_037645885.1. Lineage (NCBI taxonomy): Archaea > Methanobacteriati > Methanobacteriota > Halobacteria > Halobacteriales > Haloarculaceae > Salinibaculum > Salinibaculum salinum. The sequence goes on from NZ_JBBENW010000017.1 coordinate 19,305, forward strand.
CAGTTGTCGGCGATTTGCTCAAACCGGATACACTGGAAACGGCAGTCGGTGAGCGCGACGTAGACGTGGTCGTTCACGCGGCGACGCGGCTCCCACCCGAGACGAAGACGACAGCCGAGTACTGGGAGCGAAACGACCGCGTGCGTCTGGACGGTGCGAAACATCTCCTTGACGCCGTTGGCGATGATATCGACCAGTTCGTTTTTCCGGGCGTCGTGTGGGTGGCCCGTCAGCCCGATGGGTCGACATTCGACGTGAACTCCCCGCGCCACCCCTCTCGGTCGACTCAGTCCGCCGCCGATGTCGAGGATCTTCTCGGTGAGGAATCCGACCGACAGGCCTTCGATGCGACTGTTATTCGGATGGGATTCTTTTATGCCCCAGACGGCCGGCATACCCGAACGTTCGCCGAGAACCTGCTCGCAGGCGACCTACCAATCGTCGGCGGTGGGCTTCTCGGTCGGCGTGACGCCGAACTGTCCCTGATTCACGCTGACGATGCTGCCCGAGCGGTCACAGTCAGCGTCGACGAGTCAATCGCCGGTCTGTACCACGTCGTCGACGACCGGCCAGTGACTGTCGCAGAGTACTTCCGGACCTTTGCCGAGTTGCTCGATGCACCGGTACCGAGGCGGGTTCCCTGGTGGATCGCACGACCACTGGCGGGCAAAGACATGGTTCGGTTCCTGACCACACCGATGCCGACGATCAGCGAGAAGTTCAGACGGGCGACGGACTGGGCGCCCGAATATCCGACGTACTGCAACGGACTCCAGCAGATTGTCCGGACGTGGGAGGACGACGGGACGCTAGCGGCAATGCGTGGCGAGGCAGCAGCGTCCGGAGAGTCAGTGACAGTCCCGACGTACCGAAAACACCGTGGCTGAACGCGATTACGAGCACTTCGGTTGTCACTTCCAGAACGTGCGTAACTCACCGACCGTCGACAGTGCGTAGTCCGGTCTGGGGTCTGCCTCGGCGGGGTCGGCGTCCCCGTGAATCCACGCCGTCTGGACGCCAGCACGCCGGCCACCGGCGATGTCGGAGGCGAGTGAGTTTCCAACGTGGAGCGCCCGTTCGGGCGCGACGTCGAGGTGGTCGAGCGCGGCGTGGAACGGGTCCGGCTCGGGTTTTGGCGCGGTGTCGTAGCCGGCGTGGACCACTGTCTCGAACGTATTGTCGAATCCCAGCGTCTCGAGTTTCACCGATTGCATCTCCGGTGCGCCGTTGGTGACCGCGGCAAGCGCCACCTCGCCGTCGAGCATCGCCAGCGTCTCACGGGCACCCGGACACAACTGGACGTTCGTGTGATCACGCTCTGATTCGTACGCCCGCGCGACCGCCCGTCCGACTTCGGGGTCGTAGCCGCGCTCGGTAGCGAAGGTCGCGAAACACCGCTCGCGGAGGTCTCGCATGTCGTCGCTCTCAGCTGTAAATTCACGATAGCGGTCGATATACTCATCGACGGTAAAGAAGGGGTCGACACCGGCCTGTTCGAACGCCAGCGGCAGAATCTCGCTACCGCTGCGCCGGTACGAGCAGAGGGTGTCGTCGATGTCGAACAGGACCGCGTCTACGGACGACTGCATCGGGCCAAGGTAGGTGCCGAGTGTGCAAAAGGGCGCCGCTTACGCGAGTACGTACCCGCCGTCGCTGCGCGTACACAGTTCGAACACCTCACACCACGAAAGCAGGAGTCTGATGCGGCCGGTCCATTCGCTCTCCCAGTCTGCGTAGCGGTTGCGTTCCCAGCGCGGCACGATGTCGCGGATCGACTCGAACACTGCACTGTCGTCGAGCGGGGCATCAGCGTTGCCGAGAGCAGCCAGGGCTTCCTCGACGCCGAAGATGCTTTTCCTGAAGTTGTCGGTGAGTGTGTCGTTGTCGGGCGGGTCCCGAACGCGGTGATAGCCACGCTCGGTTTCCGCTGCCAAGCCGAGCGCCGTCGCGAAGGTGAGCCACTCGCGGGCCTCGTCACGAGAGGGGACACTCGTCCGGTCGCGGATGCGCGTACAGCAGTCCTCGACACTGCCCGGGACCAGCGGGAGCGCCTCGTGAACGTCGGTCAACAGCGAACGGTCGGCCGGGGCGGGAACGACCTTGTAGCGCATCTCAGTAGAAGCTTTCGGCGAGGATGTCCTCGTGCGTCTCGCCGACGACGTGGGTGTCGCCGCCGACGACGTCGACTGTCACCTGGGCAGGTGCGAAGAGGTCGACCGGCAGTTCGTCGAAGTCCCAGTCGACGTCGTCGAAGATGTCAGCGAACGGACGGCCGTACTCCTCGCCAGCCGTCGAGACGATCTCGTCGAAGCGGTCGAACGGCTCGTCGACGGTGAGCGAGACCTGCCCGCCGTAGGCCAGCGCGTCGTTCGTCCGAGCCATCGCTGCCTCCTCGTCGCCCGCGACGGGCGCGACGGGTGCGGACCCACTTGCCGAGAGGATTTCGGACGGGTCGTAGCCCAGTTCCGAGAGCCGGAAGGTGGCGAGTTCGGCAGCGCGAGCAGCGGCGACGACACTGCCCGTGATGGAGGCCGTCGAAAAGGTAGGGAGGAAGACGCCACTCTCCGGGACGCCAGCGCGTTCCGCGACCGCCGCGGCCACGTCCTCGTCGGGGAGGGTGTCGCTCTCGAGGGTAAGAACGGCGAAGTCGAACTCGTCGCGGTAGCCAACGCGCGTGAAGATGTCCTCCTCGGCGACGAGCGCGCGAGCGGGACCGCTCCCCAGTCCTTCGAAGCCGTCGACGCTGAGTTCCCAGCCCGCCTTGCCGGCACAGAGCAGCCCGAGCGCGGGGTGATCCGTGGAGAGTTCGACGTGCGGTGTCGGCGCACCGCCCACGGTGTCCATTCGCGTCTGGACCGTCGCCAGCCCGGCCGTCTGGATTTCGGCCAGCAGGAGCCCGGCCTCGACAGCACCCGGTACGTCGACGCCGAAGTCGAGAACCGCGGCATCGCCCTGTAGTCCGTAGACGTCGATAGTGAGTTCGTCGGCGAAGTCGATGGCCTCGTCGATGAGTTCGGTGGCCATCCGGTTGAGACTCTCCATACTTCGCCTTTCGCTCACTCTTACTTAAGAACCCGCGGGTCTGGACTCCCAGACTCGGCGCTACTCCGACCCACCGCTGGGTTCGCGGCCTAACTCTTTTTCGACCGCATCGACTTTCGCTTCTATCGGGTCGTCTGTCGCGCGTTTGTCGTCAATTTTGAGGAAGGTACCGACGCGGTCGCTATCGACTGCTTCGTGTGCACCCTGCGCAGCGGCAAAGAGCGTTGCCGCATCCTCGGCTTCGAGCATGGTGCCCATCGCCATCGTCTCGTAGCGCACGTCGAACTCCTCCAGGGCGTCGACGGCTTTCGCTATCTCCGGTGCCATACTCCCCTCGACTCGCGGCGAGACGGTGAGAAAGCCACTCGCTGTCATAATCGTGCTTACGCTTCGACGGCTCCTAATTGCTGGGATAACCCTGTTTGGGGCCGCGCTCTCACAGTGCAGCGATCTCGTCTGGTTAGAGCTTCGACAACGACCGTGTTCCCGACGCACCGCACTCGGGGCATTCGACGTTTGAACGGCTGTGTTCTGCCGTCTCGAACTCTGTGCCACACTCTCGACAGTGGTAATTGAACTCGCGTTCGACTTCGTCGCTGCCCATCGCTCCCTTGAGCCGGTCCATTAGTGACATGTTGACGTACCACATTAACCTCGGAGATGTATCGTCAATACCGTTCCGACTGTTCAGATGGTAGTATGGGAACCGTTGAACCGCTGGAGGGCGAGTAGGGCCGGATTTCTTCGATATCGCCGCTGTCCGGAGATTCGGAACGTTTTTATCTCCCATCCCTCCAACAAAGTAGTGCAAGAAGCGCTCGCGGTGAGCGTACTGCGCGCTGGTGGTGTAGTGGTATCACAGGACCCTGCCACGGTCCTAACCCGAGTTCAAATCTCGGCCAGCGCATTACCCATATATCCCTTTTCCCGGGTTCTCTGATAGTTAGCGGCCGCTCTGAGAGGTGGTCTGCGTGAGCCTCTCCGAGGGCATCGAGTTGCCCATCTGCAACTACTGTGGCGAGTTCATCGAGTAGTCCACGCTGGCCGGCTGCACGCGGCTGCCACCCTCGTACAGCACCAGCGGCGCTGTGTTCGGGGTCTCGATGATGTCGTTTGCGAGGTCGTAGGTGGTTTCCAAGCCGTCGCCGGGCGTCTCGAACTGCTCGACAGCGGTGAACGCCAGCCGCATGGCGGCGTCCGGGCGCAGGAACATCAGCGTTTCAGCCTGATACCCTGCGATTTTGGTCCACTGGTCAGCCGTTCCATTCGAGAGGTCGAAGTCCGGCCGGCGGAGTTGTGTCGACGACGCGGGCACCTGCTTGAGTACGTCGATGATACTCTGAGCCATGGATTTAGCCCTCGAAGGGGTGCTCGGAAACGCCGTTCCGGGCGAAGTACAGTTCAGAGTTCGACCAGTCGATCTGGGTGTCGCTCTCCATCTCGATGCGGAGGAAGTCCTTGTCGCGGATGTTGATGTGGTCTCCCTTGAGTTCGATTTTCACCTGGTCGATGTTCTCCTCGTTGCGCTGCTCGCTCGTACTCAGCTGGTTCCACGGGGAGATGTTGGACTCGGCGACCGCCACGACGACGGGCTCGTGGTCGGTCGGCCGAAGGGCCCGTAGGACGAGTTTTGTGTCGGTCGGGAGCGGGTTGCCGTCGCTGTCGCGGAACTTCCCGAAGATGGGGAGGCCGACAGCGTCACCGCTGGAAACTCGGTTGTGGAGGTGGATGAGCGTACCATCCTCCGGGTCGACGACGAGGACGGGCGAGGTGATCCCGGTCTGATTCTGCTCTTGGGTAACCTCATCGGAGAGGTGCGAGAGGGTTTTCTGACTCATCAGGCACCACCTCCTGCCATGCCGACGACGGACTGTTTGATGCCGAGCGTACCAGCGAGGTTATCTACTGCGTGGACAGCGCCGCCGAGGGCGACTTCGTACTGCCCCATCGAGAGGCCGAGTGCGCCGACACCGACGCCGTACACCTCGTTGGGGAGGTTCTGGCCGGCCATGTTCTCGACGGCTGCACGGGCGATCATCGCGCCCATGAAGCCCGCGAAGACGAGGACTACGTCTGTCCAGTAGTCCGGTTCTGCGAGTTGGTCGAATGCGTTTGAAAGATCAACTGCCATGCGTCCGTCTGGACGTGGCTACTGCCCGATTTTAGAGGAGTGTGTGAGAACTAGAGCATAGCGTGTCGGTCCGTTGCGGTTCGCATCGCCACAGTGTGAATGCTCAATACAGACCACCTTTTTCCCGGTCGGGTTCGAGTCGCGGCTTCGCCGCACTCGAACCACTCCCGGCAAAAACGTGGGCGAAAAAGGCCGAGCACTCACTTCGTTCGTGCTCGGTGAACCGCGCTCGCTTCGCTCGCGCGGATGCTGGTGCTCACTCCGCACGCTTAGTGAACGCTTGATACAGAATATACATTGCCCAAGGCCGCACTGAGAACGCTGCTGTTCGTGTACCGGTTGGACCATTATATTTAACCCTTGAAAGTGGTAGGTTCAGACATGAATCGAACCGCATTGTACACTATGCTAGTTGGGTTATTGCTCACCCTCGCATTTGCAGGAACCAGTACCTCTGAAAGTACTCTCTTTGTTATCTTCCAATTTCTTGGTGGGCTACTGGCTGTCGGCGGTGGCGGAATTCTCCTTAGAGATGTGTTCACACAACCGGCAGCCGGTGAGTGAGCACGCTTAGTGAGCAGTCGTTCCGATATTGAGGTTCTGGAAGAAATACCTCCAGAACTGAATCCGTACAGAAATTCAGCCGTCGAAGTGCGGTCCATCGTAGTGCTCTAACAGCTGATCGAAAACCCGCGTCTTCCGAGGTCGATAACCGAGTTCTTTTTCGAGCGCGTCCCGTAGTTTCCGAAATTGTCTCGCCTGTCCGCCGTGGAGTTTCAGCGGTTCGTTTTTCGTAGCCATGCTTATCCTGGGGTGCTTAGGCCCTCCCCCTCGGGGCCGTAGTGCGTTGATTGCATTGTGAGCATCCGTGAGTCGACCCGTCGCGTGTCTCCGCCGTCGGTGCTGTATATCCACTCTGAGCCCTGCGTCTTGCCGTTCTCGGTGAACTTACGCACCGGGACCGGTCCATCGCTGGCTTCGAGATCGCTGGGAAGTCCGTGAATGGTCGACACCTGCGGATTGTGCACGTCCTCGGGATAGTCGACGACGCCGCCGACTTTGTTCAAGTCTGCCGTCGACGAGAACCCACCGAGCAGCCGGACCATCGTCTGAGCGACGACTGTTTCGTCGAGTCGGGCAAGTCGTTGCGTCACCCACATCGAGGAGACACCCTCACCGCGTCCAGTCGTCGCGAGCCCTTCGATGGTGTCGGGGTAGCTGCCGGACTGTGGCGCAACGAAGTGGGCTTCGTCGATGACGACCAGCGCTGTACCGTCGAGTCGTCGGGCAGCTCGAATTGCCGCTGCACACATCTCTCGCCACTCTTCGGTGCAGAGGCGGTGACGGGCGAGTACGAGCGTACCGTTCTGCTCCAGCACTTCTTTCCAGGCCGCCGCACCAGCGCTCACCTCGTCGGGCCCGGCGATGCCCCAGTGAGCGAGGTTCGCCTTCACGAGTCCTCTGTACTCGTCTTTGTAGTCGAGTACGAGCAGGTAATCGTACTCGGGGACGTTGTCCTCGGTCCACCACTGGCAGAACCAGGACTTACCCCAGCCGCTTTTCGCACCGACGAGCCCGTGTGTCATGTTTCGGCTTCGAGTTCTTCGACGCGAGCTTCCAGTTCCTCGATGCGCTGGTCTCGCTTCTCGATTTCCTCAGCCAGCCGATTGATCGCCCCCGTGTAGCTGCGGATTGGGCCAGCAATGACTGTTTCTAGGGCGCTGCCTTGGTCCCCGTTGATGACGCCTGCGACGAACTCGTCGAGGCTGATGCCAAACGACTCTTCGACGTGCATAGCAGCGACGTGCCCGAGATCCGCGCGGTCGGCGTTGGCCAGCGGTGCGTCGACGATGCTCATCTCGTGGTACTGCTGGTACCACGTTTCGAGCTGGGAGCGCCACTGGTCGCCGTCGTAGTCGACGTACTTGGCCGCCTGTTCGGGCCGGTCGATGTCGACGATCTCAGCGAACCAGTAGTGTCGGAAGTCCTGATCGGCAACCGAATCAGCCACGGCGAGCAGTTCCTCGCGGCGTTTCTCGCGGTCGTGCTGGACGGTGATGTCCATATCGGCAGTGTTGGTACACTGCTCGATGGCGTCGGCCTGTTCGTACTCGATGCCGCTGATGATGTCTGCCAGCGAGACGAACATCTGATTTTCCGAGGGGGTGAGACTCTTGAGCGCCTGTTTCATCCCCATCTGGCTGACTTTGCCGCCCATGCCGAACATCAGGCATCAGCCTCCTCACCGATGTTTTCGATGATAGCGGGGTCGTCCATCACGACCATGCCGCCCCAGACGACGGTCATCACGATGATCGTCTGACCTGGTGAAAGAGAGTCGGGCCCGCCGTGCTCGTCTATCCAGTCGTCGACGCCTTCGCTGGCGGCGATCCCCTTCACAGCCCTGGCGTGGGGGACGTTCACCCGCTTCTTCGAGAAGTCGATGTCGTCTTTCTAGTGGTCGGTAAGTCCGACCTGGCCTGCGCCTTCTTCGTGCTCGCCGCGTGCGTCTGCCGCGTCTCGGCGTGCCTGTTCGAGCAGCCAGTCGGGCGCGTCACTGGTGAACGTCACCGTGAGAAGACGGCGGTCGTCGTCGGGGCAGATGTAGTCCGGGTAGTCGTCGCGGTAGGTGTCGGCCACATTCTTGCTGCCGCTCGGGAACTCGACGCTCGGTGTCACGATTCGACCGCCTCCGCGATGCGCTCGGCTACCTCGACTGCGTCGGACCGTTCCGGATACCGATAGCGGCTCAGTGCGACCACCTCGACGCAGGGGGATGTGCCGACGTGCCCGAGGCGGATGTGCGCCCCTTGGGAGTGTTCGCGGGCGATGGACTGCGCCCACTCCGGACACTGGACCGCCGCGAAGCGGTCGTCCGGCTGGAAGCGGACAGTCCACCGCCGGTCACTCCTCGACACCGCCAGCGGTTCCATCTCGATCCCTCCGGCAGAGCGGACACTCGTCGTCTGGCTCGTACTCGACTCCGTGAGTCGGGCAGAAGTTCATCTATCGTCCTCCATACGGACCGACTCAGAGCACCCGGAAGGGTAAAGCGCGGACCAACCACACCACAGTGTACCCCACACTGTACGGCGGTCTTACCCCTGTGATTCGGGCATTTTAGTGGTGTCCGTCGCACCAACAGGTATGGCACAGATAGAGGCCGAACGGGCGGTGTTGCAGTCAGTTACTGGCGACGACAACGCGCTGTCCCCAGAGGGGAGCGCGAAGGTGCAGGAGCGGCGTGGGACGTACTACCTGGCGCTGCCGCTGGCAAAGGTGCAGGCCCACGGTCTCGGGCAGGGTGCCCCACTCCAGCGGGGCTACCACCCCGAGACTGGCTGTGTCGTCGTCTGCCTGCGGGACGACGTGGACCTGTTTGAGAGGGAGTTCTGATGTGTGAGGATATGGACGGAGAGTATGTTTTCGAGTGCCCTGAATGCGGCCAGCGCGTTCTCGTCGAGACCGTCAACTGGGAAGCGCCGACTGTGACCTGCGGTTGCGGTGAGTTCGTTCACATGGAAGAAGTCGAGCGCCGAATCTGAGCGTCCGGTTCTGCGCCCAAACCCGAACAACGCTCGACACAGCAATAGTTCTTAACTGAATCACACAGCGCTTCTGTCTCTCCTTACGCTGACTGCGAGTAGAGTGCGGTTAGTCCCGATTCTCCAGGAAGTCAAGCAATTGTCCGAGTTCGCGCGAACCTCGATACATCAACTGGCGCTGGTCGCGCTGGTAGGTGATGACGCCTGCGTCAGCCAACTTCGGCAGGTGACCGTGTTGGAGCGAGATAATAATATTCTGCTGGTCAGCCTCTTCGCCGTGGGCGAGAAGGAAGTCCGCAAGCTCGTCTATGCCGACTGGTTCGCCCGGCCGAGCAGTCAAATACCGAAGTATAGCACGCCGTCGGTTATCTGCTAAGAGCTCACACTGCTCACTTACAGAAAGGGAGTCGTTCGTGTTGGTGTTCTGGGTCAGTTCGGGAGTTTGGCTCCACCCGCCAGTGTCAGACATACACAAAGATTTGCCCGTGACTACCATGAGTGTTTGTGAGACAACTGGTAAGACTCGTCAGACAGAACTAACACTTTATGTATGTTTTGCACATATTTACTCCTAAAGTGATTGTCCAGACTGAATCGCATACTTTCGATTCGGTACTACCTCAGTGCAGACTAAGCGACCATTATTTACTGCTCGGAATCTGTTTCGGAAGCTGTTGATATTCGGTCTTCAGTCCCGATGGATACCGTCATTTCACCACAAGCAGAACAATTACGCGGCCCATCACTCAGATAGACGGTACTGCACTCAGGGCACTCATGGAGGTGGTTTGTGGGCAAGGAATCTTCTCCCTCTTTTTCGTTTTCACCAGAGTCGCTGAAATGTAAACGAGCAAGCCTCGCCCTGAGCCAGGATGTTATCGTTAACATGTATTGACCGGGGTTGGATGAGCGTTCTGGCCCGATTCAAGTCAGTGGTTGAGTCTTGCGCAAAAAAGAGTAGTTACCACATTGCTCCCCGGAACTCGATATGTAGACACGCTTTCTGAACAGAACCAGTGTCCGGTTCTCAGCACAAATATGGATATCTGCTGGATACAGGGGATTCACTTATCGGTGCAGGCAACGTATCATTCATTATGCCTGAAGAAGTCCTGTTCAAATCAGAGAGTGACCAGACCCGAGAAGAAATCGCATCGTATCTCCGCAGCGTCGCTGATACGCTCGAACAAGGGGATGCAATCACACTCAAATCCGGTTCCGAGTCTGTGACAATGGAACCACCAGCGCGACCGACGTTTGAGGTCAAAGCCGAACGCGAGGGACCAACGGACGGGTCCGGTGAATTGAGTATTGAGTTCGAACTCGAATGGAACGAGAACGGCAATGAGGGGGATGGCGGGAGCGGCCAGTTAGAAATTGAGTGATCAATTCGCACGCTTACTGAGCAGCGCATTCACTCAGATGAGCTAGTCACTGTAGTAATGTCTTGCCGATAAGTTGTGAATTGGTTAGTATAGTGTTGGTACGGACTGGGGAACGGAAGGGGTGGGAATTGAACGCCACGAGGCCAAGAGGGCCCCCACGGACGACGCTGGTCCATGGTGCTATACCACTTAGCTACCCTTCCTACAACACTCAACCAACGAATCACGATTAGTAACACGGTGCTTTTGCTGGCAGTAATCTCCGTATTACTGTCCTACTCTGTCCGACTGCGGTATCGCTCACTACGCACGCTTAGTGTGCGAAAGGGGCGTCCGGTTCTCAGCCCAAACCCGCTTTTCTCACCGTCGTAGTTCTATTACAAGTCGGGCACCGGTCAATACAGACAGAAAACCGAACGATTCACATCAAACAGAGGGAATATTATCATATGTCCGATCTCACCGACCGTCTACTCGCCGTACATATCATCCTAATGGCCTTGCTGGTCGTGTCTCAAACGACTGTCGCACCTCGAAACCAACTTCTGGGGACGGTAGGTCTTCTGTCTGGAGGTGTGGCTATTGGATACGCACTTAGTGAACTGAAGGGACTTTCCACTTAGGCGGGCAAATCGATAAGTTTGCACGCTTAGTGAGCAGTTGCCGCTTCAAAGATTACCCGGCTATTCTCACTGTCGCAGTTGTACCACAAGTGCGACAGCGAAGCCCTGAATCGCCCTGATATTCAGCAGGGCCCGCCCGATTCGGACATTCAAGTTATCGCTGTTGTTGGAACAAACGTCATGCGAATAGAGCGCAACGAGAATCACCACTCGTACCGCTGCTGGATGAACCCCGACGAGTACAAGCAGCTGAAGCAGGCCGCTGGGAGCTATCGAGACTCGCTCATCATCCAACTGGGTGGGGAGCTGGGCCTGCGGTCGTTCGAGATTCCACAGATTCGACCAGAGCACCTGAAGCACGTCGACGACCACGCCCGGCTACGGGTGCCACAGGGGAAGGACACCGAAGGGAGTGGAGGCAAGCCAGGAGCGAAGCGAGCACGTCTCGGCGCGTTCAATATCTCGGTCAGCGCACTTCTGTAACTGATAATTTCGACGAGCACCGTGTCGCGTGTCCTCTCGGCTCTACGTCTCGGTATACTCGACGCCCGTAATCTCGAATCGAGCGCCGCCTTCGGGGGAGGCGGTCACAGTGACATCCCAGTCGTGGGCATTTGCAATCTGTTCGACGATGGAGAGGCCGAACCCGGACCCACCTGCCGCCGTGGAATATCCTGAGTCGAACACCGTCTCCCGGTCTGACTTGGGGATACCGGTGCCGTCGTCTTCGACGTAAAACCCGCCGTCGAGGTCACCCACAGTGACTGTCACAGAGTCCCCGCCGTGTTCTACGCTATTCCGAAAGACGTTCTCCAGAAGTTGCTGCAGTCGGCTTCTGTTGGCGACAACCTCGCCAGTGGTGTCGGTGTCGAGTGTCGCCTCCGCGGTCGCGACGGTCTGCCAACAATTCCGAGTCAGCTTCCCGAGGTCGACCGGTTCGGTTTCGTGTAGGTTGTTTCCGTGACGCGCCAGTGCCAGCAGGTCGTCGATGAGCCTGTTCATCCGCGAGTGGGAGCGTTCGATGGCGGCGATGTGGTCGCTGTCGCACTCCTCGCCGAGCAGTGCAAGTCTGGCGGTCGCGACGTTCAACGGGTTCCGCAGATCGTGTGAGACGACACTCGCGAACTCTTCGAGTTGCTCGTTCTGAGCGCGTAACTTCTGTTCGCGCACGCGCACCTGTTCGGTCCGCTCTATCTGTTCGAGTGCAGTGGCGATGTTTCCGGCCAGAATCTCACCGAGGACGACATCCTGCTGGTCGAACGCCTCGGGTGTCGGTGAGCCTGCAACCAGGATACCGACCTCACCGATAGGGAGATAGAGTTCGCTCCGGACTGGCGTGTCTGGATTGTAGATGTCTGGGTCGTCGTGAATGTCGTCCAGAGCGAGTGGGTCGCCCTGTTGGTATACGCGCCAGGCGATGCTGTCCTCTCCCGTGAACGTCGGCACGTCGCCGATGAGGTCGTAGACCGCATCGGTCGCAGCGAGCGGGACTAGCTCGGACCGCTCTTTGTCGTAGAGATGAATCGCACTCGCTTCGAGGTTCAGGATATCTCTGGCAGCACTAACCCCGATCTCGGCCACTTGTTCCTGTGATTCCGCGGTCACCAGCTCTCGAGTCATCCCATTCAGGGCTTCGAGTCTCCGCTCGCGTTCCATTCGGTCTGTCACGTCGTGGTAGACCCAGAGATGCCCCTCCCCGTCGGGGAGTTCGATTGGGTGATGATTCCGCGTGAACGTCCTCCCATCTTGGAGTTCCCACGCTTCGTCGACGACGGGGGTCTGGTCTGCGACGAGTTCGGTCGTCCGTTCGACGAACGCCTCCGAGTCGACGAACAACTCGCTGGCTGCCGTCGCCACTTGTTCACAGTCGGACCCGATGACATCCTCGGGTGTGCCGGGCATCTCGAACAACTCGAGCAGTTGGTCGTTGATCGACAGGACGTTTCGCGAGGTGTCTTCTGCGAGAACACCGACGGGGAGTGTGTCGAACAGCGTCGAGAGGAGGCTGTTCGTCTCTTCGAGTTTTCGTTCGCGTTCTTTTCGGTCCGTAATGTCACGGAGGACGCCGACAAAGTATCGGTCGCCCTCGTACGTCACTTCGCCGAACGTGACCGAGAGCGGAATCGGAGTCCCGTCTCGGTGCTGTCCCTGGAATTCGGTGTCGTTCCAGTCGAGCGTTCTCTGGTCTGTTTCGAGATATCGCTCGAACGCAGCGGTGTGTCGCTCGGCCACTTCGTCGGCCATCAGAACCGTCAGCGGTTTGCCGACGAGTTCGTCGGGGTCGTGTCCGAACGTCCGTTCGACGGAGGGATTCGCAGAGAGAATCGTATTCGCCTCGTCGACCGTAATGATGGTACTGGTCGCCGCCTGGATTATCTTCTGGTCGCGTTCGAGTTCCCACTGCTGGTTCTTTCGCTCGGTGATGTCCTGGAACTGCGAGAAGATAGCGACGACGTCGTCGTTCTCGTCGGTGACGATGCGGTTGTGCCACTCACAGACAATGGTTTCGCCGTTCTTCCGGATGTTCTCGTTGATACTGTGGTAGCCCCCGCTGCCGTTCAGTAGTTCGTCCACTACGTCACCGACCGACGACGCATCTGAGTCCGACACGATGGTCTCCCACGTCTCTCCGGCCAACTCGTCTTCGGTATAGCCGAGAATCGCTTCGGCGGCATCGTTGAGACGCGCGATGTCGAAGTTGTCGTTCCACTCGATAACCCCAAGCGGTGACTGCTCGACGAACAGCGAGAGCCGCTTCTGGCTGGCTTCGAGTGCGCGTTTCGACCGGGACTGTTCGACTGCGTTGGTAACGCGGTTCGCGAGAACAGCGTACTGGCTCGTCCCCGATTCCTTCTGCAGGTAATCCGTGACGCCCGCCGATATCGCCTCACTGGCGACCTCTTCGGACCCCTTGCCAGTAAAGAGAATGAACGGGAGGTCGGGACGTGATTCCCGAACAGTGGAGAGAAATTCGATCCCGTTCTCACCCGGCAGATTGTAATCGGAGACGATACAGTCGATGTCGGTCTCCGCGAGGTAAGATAGTCCTTCACTGACCGTCGCAGTCGTCTCGACGGCGAAGCGGTCGTCTTCCCGTTCGAGAAACGTCGCTGTCAACTCGGAGATGTCGGGGTTGTCGTCGACGTGGAGGATGCGAATCGCTTCAGTGGTCTCGGTCATTCGTTCTTACCTTCGTACCCTGTCCCGCTAGATACCACACAATTGTATGTAAATCATATAAAATATGTCCTTCACTCTCTCGTCAGTGTCACCATCAAATACAATTACTCTGTTCATACTTAACATACCGCACGAAGTAGCTCGTCGTACAATGACAGTGCACAAAGAGGTTATTGTCACAGCGACGAGCGAGGAGTCGTGGGAAGACGCCGCGCTGAACGCCGTCGACCGGATGGATGCCACCATCGAAAAACTGCAGTGGGCCGTGGTCCAGGACCAGTCCATTCAGGTCGATCCACCGTCAGACCCGGAGTTCAAAACGAAAGTAAAAATCGGATTCGAAGTTGACGAATAGCGGCGTCGCTCAGTCGTTCTGGTACTCTTTCTGGAACCCACGGAACTCGGTACGGTGGGCTTCCTCGTCGGCGAGAATCGTCACGGCGAGGTCTTCGGTGACAGGGTCGTTCGCCTCTTCGGCGGCGTCGATGAGGTCGCGGTAGGTGTCGATAGCGCCCTCTTCTGCGTCGAGAACACCGTTGATGACCGAGAGTACGTCTGTTGAATCCTCTGGTGGCTGGAGCGAATCCTGCCGGGCAGTGAACTCAGCGGACCCGGGCGGGCGCGCGTCGAGTTGTTTGAGCCGCTGACCTAACTGTCCGGCGTGGCCCAGTTCTTCCTGGATGTCCTGTTGGAGACTCTCTTTGATTTCTTCGGCGCGGACACCGTCGAGGACGATAGCGTTCGTCTGGTAGTTCATCACCGTCTCGATCTCGTCGCTGTACGCCTTCCGGAGGAGTTCGACGACGCTGTCTGAAGACATGGCGTCTTCACTTCGATTCCGGGAGCCAAATGTGTTCTGCCGAATCATCTGGCGACGCCGTCTATCATTGCCGCTTGCGTGCGGAACGTGCCACCGATTGCGCGGTCTGGCCGCGGATAAGATAGGGTTATTCGAATCTCAGACATCAGGACGCCGACCGTTTTGGCGATTCGGACGACATAACAATTCGACTGACCTGTCGGGGGTCGAAATGGGCCTACCAGAGCCCCGATACCAATGACAGACGAACCCTCCACCAGTCGACGGATGGTACTGACCGCGACCGGCCTAAGCCTCTGTACGGCTGTCGCCCTCGCAGGATGTGGCTCCCCCGACGACGGCAACGAAACTGACGGTGAATCACCCGCCGGTGACGGCGAAGACGATGGGCAGACTGAAGAACCGCTCGACGAGACGCCCACCGAGACGCCCGAGGAACCGCTCGATGAAACGCCCACCGAGACGCCCGGCGAGACCGAATCCGGGATGGACGAGAACGGTACGACTGAGACTGTCGCCGACGAGACTGAGATGGACGGAGAGGGAACCGTCGACGAGACGACCGAAACGAACGAGACAGATGAGATGACCGAAACGCCAGTCACGACACCGACGGAGGCGGGTACGGCCAATCAGACTGGCTAACATCTGGCGCTGATTCCCCGGTCGGTATCCGTTCCGGACACTCTCCGTTTATTATCAGCTCTTCTGCTACCTGGAGACTGGTCACCTGGCTATCGATACCGGGAGTGAACGAGATTCGAGCGGCAGGGGACCCAGCGAGCCGTGTGAACGCGTCTCACCGCGCGCGTGAAGCGCGTAGTTTTTAAGTTAGGGATGGAGATTAATCGGCACAGTCTAGTGGCGCGACGTGGAAGCGTTACGGCATGACTGTCAGCGTACTCGTGCCGTCGTCTCTCATCCGGGAAGCCGAGGACAAACGCGAGGCAACTCGCAAAATCGGTTACGTGGCCCGCGCGGCCACCGTCTTCCGGGTGGACCGACTCACGGTCTATCCGGACCCAGACGGGACCCGGAGATGGGACGAGGGGTTCGTCGAAACCGTACTTCGGTACGCCGCGACGCCCCCATACCTTCGAAAGGAGGTCTGGGACAAGCGGGACGAACTGGAGTTCGCGGGCGTCCTGCCACCGCTCCGCGTGCGCTCACAGACCGGCTCCGGATCCGAGGGTTCGGGGTCGTTAAGACAGGGAATCGTGACCGAGGTCGGTGCTGATGGGCACGTTCGGGTCAATTGCGGACTGCAACACCCAATCTCGCTTCCCGTCCCTTCCGGAATGGAAGTCAGGGAGCGAGAGCGTGTCACCGTCAGGGTCTCTTCGCGAGAACCGGTCCGGGCGAAGCTCGTCGACAGATCCCCACCGGGATTTGCCGTCGACGCCACGGACCTCGATTCGGCGCTCACACGTGACGATTCGGGCACTGCCATCGCCGCTTCGCGGCACGGGGAGGAGCTCGACGTGACGCGTCTCGGCCAGCTGGCTGGGACGATATATACGAGCGGCGAACCGGAACTGACCGTCGCGTTCGGTGCACCCGAGCGGGGGCTCCCCGCCATTCTGGGCACCGACACGGACGACATCGGGAGAGGCCACGGCGAGACAGGCAGATTTGACCTCTGGCTGAATACGGTTCCGAATCAAGGCAGCGAGGTGGTGCGAACCGAAGAAGCGATGTTCGCCACCCTCGCCTGCCTCAACCTCACGGAGTGAACCAATGCCACAATCAAGCAGACCACGAAAAGGTTCGCTGGGCTTCGGCCCGCGGAGCCGCGCGTCAGACGAGACGCCGCGGTTCAATAGCTGGCCCGACGACGACGGCCAGCCGGGGCTACAGGGCTTTGCCGGCTACAAAGCTGGTATGAGCCACGTCGTGATGATCAACGACGAGCCAAATTCCGCACGCGAAGGGATGGAGGAGACTGTCCCGGTGACAGTCCTCGAAACCCCTCCGATGCGGGTCGTAGCACTGCGAGCCTACGAAGACACGCCGTACGGCAAACGTCCGCTGACGGACGTCTGGACCGACGAGTTCCTCCCGGAACTCGATCGCGCGCTGGACGTACCCGAGGACCACGACGCCGCGGCGACAGAGGAACAGGTACGAGACGCACTCGAATCGGGCGACCTGGCGGACGTTCGTGCGGTCACGCACACCGTCCCCGGCGAACTCGACGGCGTCCCGAAGAAGAAACCCGATGTCATGGAGAATCGCATCGGAGGCGGCTCTCTTGCTGACCGCGTTGATTTCGGACTCGACTTGCTCGACGAGGGCACAGTCGACGTGACCGACGTGTTCCGCGCCGGCGAGTACGCCGACGTGGCCGCCGTCACCAAGGGCAAAGGGACACAGGGTCCCGTCAAGCGCTGGGGCGTCCAGAAGCGGAAGGGCAAACACGCCCGCCAGGGGTGGCGACGCCGTATCGGCAACCTCGGCCCGTGGAACCCGAGCCGCGTTCGGTCGACCGTCCCACAGCAGGGGCAGATGGGCTACCATCAGCGGACCGAACTCAACAAGCGCCTCATCGACCTCGACGACGAGGGAGCCTCCGTCGACGGTGGCTTCGTCAACTACGGCGAGGTCGACGGCTCGTTCGCGCTGGTCAAGGGCTCGGTGCCCGGACCGGAGCAGCGCCTCGTGCGCATGCGCCCGGCAGTGCGTCCGAACGACCAACCGCGCCTCGACCCCGAGGTGCGCTACGTCTCCGAGGAGTCGAATCAGGGATAAACTATGCAGGCAACAGTACACGACCTGAACGGCGACGACGACGGGGAGGTCGAACTTCCCGAGGTCTTCGAGACCACGTACCGACCGGACCTCATCCGGAAGGCCGTCACCGCCGCGCAGGCAAACCGCAAGCAGGACTACGGTTCCGACGACTACGCCGGGCTGCGAACGCCAGCAGAATCGTTCGGAAGCGGTCGTGGGCAGGCCCACGTACCGCGTGAGAACGGCCAGGGCGCTCGCGTCCCCCAGACCGTGGGTGGCCGTCGCGCACACCCGCCGAAAGAAGAGAAAGACCGCTCGCTGTCTATCAACGACAAAGAGCGGCAACTCGCCGTCCGCTCGGCCATCGCGGCCACGACGGACGCCGAGGTCGTCGAAGAGCGCGGACACGACTTCGGTGACGTGGACCTCCCGCTGGTCGTCTCCGACGACTTCGAGGACGTTCACAAAACACAGGAAGTCGTCGATGTGCTCGAAGCACTCGACATCTACGCCGATATCGAGCGCGCAGACGAGACCAAGATTCGGGCCGGTCGTGGCTCCTCCCGGGGCCGCAAGTACCGCCGTCCGACGTCGGTTCTGTTCGTCACCAGTGAAGAACCGTCGCGTGGCGCACGCAACCTCGCGGGCGCAGACGTGGCGACTGCCGGCGAGGTCAACGCAGAAGACCTCGCACCCGGTGGCCAGGGCGGTCGACTGACCGTCTGGACCGAGAGCGCTCTCGAGGAGGTGGCTGACCGATGACAGTAATTCATCATCCGCACGTCACCGAGAAGGCCGTCGACAAGATGGACTTCGAGAACAAGATGCAGTTCATCGTCGACATCGACGCCAACAAGGGCGAGATCGCCGAGGACATCGCTGACCAGTACGACGTCACCGTCGAGAACGTGACGACGATGGTCACGCCACAGGGCAAGAAGAAGGCAACTGTGCTCCTCTCGGCGGACGACGACGCACAGGAAATCGCCAGCCGTATCGGGGTGTTCTGAGATGGGACGACGAATTCAGGGACAACGACGCGGACGCGGCACGCCCACGTTCCGGGCACCGTCGCACCGCTACAAATCGGACCTGCAGCATCGGAACGTCGAAGACGGCGACGTCGTCTCCGGGACGGTCGTCGACATCGAACACGACCCGGCGCGGAGCGCACCCGTCGCCGCAGTCGAGTTCGAGGACGGCGACCACCGCCTCGTGCTCGCGCCGGAAGGCGTTGGCGTGGGCGACACGATTCAGGTCGGCGTCTCCTCGGCCATCGAGCCGGGTAACACCCTTCCGCTCGCGGAGATTCCGGAAGGTGTCCCCGTCTGTAACGTCGAGTCCAACCAGGGCGACGGCGGGAAATTCGCCCGTGCCTCCGGCGTCAACGCGACGCTGATGGCACACGACCGTAACGTCGCGGTCGTCCAGTTGCCCAGTGGCGACGTGGTTCGACTCGACCCGCAGTGTCGCGCCACCATCGGCGTGGTCGCCGGTGGCGGCCGGACGGAGAAGCCGATGGTCAAGGCAGGCAACAAGTACCACAAGATGAAATCCCGCGGGTCGAAGTACCCGACCGTCCGCGGTGTTGCGATGAACGCCGTCGACCACCCGTTCGGTGGCGGTGGCCGGCAACACCCCGGCAAACCCAAGTCGATTTCGCGGAACGCCCCGCCGGGCCGCAAAGTCGGTGACATCGCTTCACGGCGCACCGGTCGCGGTGGTGACTCAGAATGAGCTCGGATTACCAAATCGGTCACGAAGGTGAGTTCACCTACCGTGGCTACACGCTCGACGAACTGCAGGAGATGAGCATCGACGAGGTTGCGGAACTGCTTCCCGCGCGCCAGCGGCGAACTATCGAACGCGGACTGTCCGTCGAACACGAGAAACTCCTCGAGAAAGCCCGCGAGGCTGAAGAGGAGGAGACGGCGAACAACCCCATCCGTACACACCTCCGGAGTATGCCGATCCTCCCGGAGATGGTTGGGCTGACCTTCGCCGTCCACACCGGCCAGAGCTTCGAACGCGTCAAGGTCGAACCCGAGATGATCGGGCACTACCTGGGCGAGTTCCAGCTCACCCGGACATCGGTCGAGCACGGACAGGCCGGGATTGGAGCGACACGCTCCTCGAAGTTCGTGCCACTCAAATAATATGGGAATCAGCTACTCAGTCGACGCAGACCCGGACACGACGGCGAAAGCGATGCTCCGGGAGCGTCAGGTAAGTCTCAAGCACAGCAAGGCCATCGCCCGAGAGATCAAGGGCAAGACGGCCGAGGATGCGGTCTCCTATCTGGAGAGCGTCATCAACGAGGACCAGTCGGTCCCGTTCCGTCAGCACAACACGGGCGTCGGCCACCGCAACGACATCGACGGCTGGGACGCCGGCCGCTACCCCGAGAAGGCCAGCAAGGCCTTCCTCGACCTGCTCGAGAACGCAGTCGGCAACGCCGACCACCAGGGATTCGACGGCGAGTCGATGGAAATCGTCCACGTCGCCCCCCACAAGGTCGGCGAACAGGCAGGCCGCCAGCCCCGCGCGATGGGGCGGGCTTCCCCGACGGCAGCGCCGGAACTCGACGTCGAACTCATCCTGCAGGAGGTCGATGAGTGATGGCGGACGAACAACAGTTCATCGAGAACGGTCTCCAGCGCACGCAGATTGACGAGTTCTTCCAGGACGAACTCGGTCGCGCCGGCTACGGCGGGATGGAGATCGCCAAGACGCCGATGGGCACCCAGATCGTGCTCAAAGCAGAAAAGCCCGGCATGGTCATCGGGAAGGGCGGGAAGAACATCCGGAAGGTCACGACGACGCTCGAAGAGGAGTTCGGGCTGGAAGACCCCCAGGTCGACGTCCAGGAAGTCGACGAGCCGGACCTCAACGCGGCAATCGTCGCCGACCGACTGGCCAACGCACTCGAGCGTGGCTGGTACTTCCGGAAAGCCGGTCACACGACCATCGACCGCATCATGGAAGCCGGCGCGCTCGGTGCCGAGATCGTCCTGTCTGGAAAAGTGACAGGCGCACGCTCGCGCGTGGAGAAGTTCAACCGTGGCTACATCAAGCACAACGGCGAACCCGCAGAGGAGATCGTCGACCACGGTATCGGCACCGCAGTGATGAAGCTCGGTACCATCGGTGTACAGGTCAAGATCATTCCGCCGGACGCGGAACTCCCCGACGACTTCGAGATCTACGAGGACGTCGAGGTCGAGGACTACGTCGAGGAAGCCGAGGGCGTCGAAGAACTGCTCGCCGGCGAACCCGACGAAGAGGGTGAACCCGAAGAGCCGTCCGCCGAGGACGAACCCGAGGACACCGAAAAAGAGGCTGACGTCGAAGTCGACGAGGAAGTCATCGAGGAGGCTGACGAGGAGTTCGAGGACCCCGACGTTCCCGACGAGGCGGACGTCGAAGAGGACCTCGACGACCTCGCGGCCGATGTCGACGAAGAACTCGACGAGGACACCGAAGCCGAAGCAGAAGAGCTGATGGACGAGATGGAAGACGAGGACGAGGAGGGTGACGAGGAATGACGATTCTGCACACCTCCGAGATTCGAGACATGACCGCCGCCGAACGCGAGTCGGAGCTCGAAGACCTCGAAACGGAACTGCTCAACGCAGAAGCAGTGAAGGCAGCAGGTGGGATGCCGGACAGTCCTGGCCGTATCAAGGAACTCCGGCGGACCATCGCGCGCATCAAGACGATTCAGAACGAAGAGGGCGACCTCGCGGGCGGCGCAGCCGCCGAGGAGGCCGAATAAATGCCGTTGACACCCGAGTCGCTCCCGCGACACGAACTGGTCGGACTCGACGCCGAGATTGTCTCGGCTGACAACGAAGACCTCGTCGGCATTGCAGGTGAAGTCGTGACGGAGACGACGAAGACGCTCGGCATTCAACGGGACGATCGGGTGTCTCACGTGCCGAAGGCCGGAACGACATTCGAGTTTGCAATTCCGAGCGGCGGCGGCCACCAGGTCGTCACCGTTGACGGAGATCGACTCGTCGCGCGACCGGCACGACGCACGGAACAGACAGGTGATTCGAAATGGCGCTAGGATTGAACGTAGCAACACCGGAGGAGACCTGCGAAGACGAGAACTGCCCGTTCCACGGCACACTGAGTGTCCGCGGGCAGACGCTCGACGGAGAGGTCGCCTCCACAGACATGGACAAGACCGTCGTCGTCGAACGAGAGTACGACGTAACGGTGCCGAAGTACGACCGGCTCATGAAGCGACGGAGCCGCGTCCCGGCACACGCACCACCGTGCGTGGAGCTGGAAGTCGGCGACACGGTCACGATAGCAGAGACACGACCGCTCTCGAAAACTAAATCCCACGTTGTCGTTAGCGTGGAATCCGATACAGGAGGTGAGGAGTGATGGAGGCACTGAAGGCCGACGTCACGCAGGGCCTGGAGAAGGGCTCGCTCATCAATTGTGCGGACAACACGGGCGCACGGCAGCTGAAGGTTATCAGCACGGCCGGCTACTCGGGAACCGTCAATCGCCACCCCAAAGCGGGGCTCGGCGACAAGATCACGGTTTCGGTTACGAAGGGGACCCCCGAGATGCGTCGGCAGGTGCTCGAAGCTGTCGTCGTTCGACAGCGAAAGCCCATCCGTCGCCCGGACGGGACCCGCGTGAAGTTCGAAGACAACGCCGCGGTCATCATCGACGAGAACGAGGAACCGCGCGGGACCGAACTCAAGGGCCCCATCGCACGGGAAGTCGCAGAGCGGTTCGGAAGCGTCGCGTCAACAGCGACAATGATAGTATGACAGAACAACCACGCAAACAGCGAAAGCAGGCTGCCGAAGCCCCGCTGCACAAACGCCACAAGGACGTGCGCGCGACGCTGTCCGACGACCTCCGTGAGGAGTACGGACAGCGCAACGTGCGGGTCAACGAAGGCGACACCGTCGAAGTGCTCCGTGGTGACCACGCCGGAACGGAGGAAGACGTCGTGAACGTCGACCTCCGCGAGGGCATCATTCACGTCGAAGAGGTCACCCAGGAGACAGCAGACGGCGAAGAGGTGCCACGACCGGTCGATGCGAGCAACCTTCGCGTCACCAGTCTGGACCTCTCCGACGAGCGGCGTGAGGCACGCCTGGAATCCGAGGAGGACAGCGCATGACGAAACATCAGAAACGACTTTCGGTGCCGAAAAGCTGGCCCATCGAGCGAAAGACCGAGACGTTCACGGTCAAAGCCGACGCGGGTCCCCACGGTGAGGCGGGGGTTCCCCTGCTCATCATCCTGCGGGACGTGCTCGGCTACGCCGATAGCCGCAAAGAAGCACGGTACGCGCTCAACGAGGACAACGTCGTCATCAACGGCACGGCCGTCTCCGACGAGGAGCGACCGGTCGGGATGTTCGACATTCTGGCCTTCGACGAGCGCGAAGAGTACTACCGCGTGTTCCCCGGCGAGGGTGGTCGGCTGTCGCTGACCCCCATCGACGAGGACAGCGCGCAGTCGAAACTCGGCAAGATTACCGAGAAGCGACACATCCCTGGCGGCGACGTTCAGCTGACACTCCACGACGGGCAGACGCTGCTCGTCGAGGAAGACAGCGACTACGACGGCGGCGATTCGCTCGTCGTCGGCAACGAGGACAACGAAATCGTCGCTCACTTCGAGTACGAAGAGGGTGCACTCGTGACGGCCGTCGACGGCGCACACGCCGGCGACATTGGCCGAATCGAAGAGATCCAGGTCACGCCGAGCAGTGCCCAGAACAACGTCATCACTGCCCAGGACGACATCCCGGGCATCGAAGACGAGGGCGGCTTCGAGACCGTCGAGGAGTACGTCGTCGTCATCGACGAGAACTTCATCGAGGGCGACGCGGAGACCGCATCGGAAGACGCAACCGCAGACGACGAATCCGAGGAGGGTGACGACGAATGAGCTCGGAAACTGAAGGCGGAGAGTTCCACGAGATGCGGGAACCCCGCGTCGAGAAAGTCGTCGTCCACATGGGCATCGGTCAGGGTGGGGAACCACTCGGACTGGCCGAGGACATTCTGGCCGAGATTACTGGCCAGAACCCCGTACGGACCACCGCAAAGAAGACCGAACCGGACTTCAACATCCGCGAAGGTGACCCAATCGGAACGAAAGTCACGCTGCGTGACGACGACGCCGAGGAGTTCCTGCGGACGGCACTCCCGCTGGTGGACCTCTCGGCGACGCAGTTCGACGACACGGGCAACTTCTCTTTCGGCGTCGAGGAACACACGGAGTTCCCGAGCCAGGAGTACGACCCGACCATCGGTATCTTCGGGCTGGACGTGACGGTCAACCTCGTCCGCCCCGGCTACCGGGTGGCAAAGCGGGACAAGGCATCGCGACCGATTCCGCCGGCTCACCGGCTGAACATCGACGACGCAGTCGCCTTTGTCGAACAAACCTTCGACGTGGAGGTCGACCAATGAGCGAGAGTGAAACTGAGGACGGCGACGAGGAGCGCACCGGCGAGCACGCCGCGAAACGCACGGGACAGCTACAGTCGTGTCAGCGCTGTGGCCGCGAACAGGGACTTGTTGGAAAGTACAACATCTACCTGTGCCGGCAGTGCTTCCGAGAGGTGTCCCGGAGCATGGGATTCAAGAAATACTCATGACAGGAACGGACCCACTCGCCAACGCACTCTCGGCAATCGACAACGCAGAGAGCGTCGGCCATCTCGACCAGACAGTACAGCCCGCCTCGAACGAAATCGGCAGCGTCCTCGAGGTCTTCTACGACCGCGGGTACATCGACGGCTTCCAGTTCGTCGACGACGGCAAAGCCGGCCAGTTCGAGGTCGACCTGAAAGGAGCAATCAACGAATGTGGCCCGGTCAAGCCGCGCTACTCCGCGACGGCCGACGAGTTCGAAAAGTGGGAGAAGCGATTCCTCCCCGCCCGTGACTACGGGACGCTCGTCGTCACCACCTCGCGTGGCGTTATGAGCCACTACGAGGCCCGCGAAGAGGGCGTCGGCGGCCAGGTCATCGCATACGTCTACTAACAATGACACGAACAGCACTAGAGATACCCGACGACGTGAGCGCCGAGATGGATCATCTCGACCTCACAGTAGAGGGACCGAACGGCAGCGTCACGCGCCGCCTCTGGTACCCGGATATCTCGGTTACAGTTGAGGACGGAGAGGTTCTCATCACGAGCGACGAGGACGACGCCAAGACGAACTCGACGCTTGGCACCTTCGAGAGCCACGTCCGCAACATGTTCCACGGCGTGACCGAGGGCTGGGAGTACGAGATGGAAGTCTTCTACTCTCACTTCCCGATGCAGGTCGCAGTGGAGGGTGACGAGGTCGTCATCGAGAACTTCCTCGGTGAGAAGGCCCCACGACGGACCGAGATTCGCGGTGAGACAGAGGTCGAAGTGAGCGACGAGAACGTGACGCTGCGCGGACCGAACGTCGAAGACGTCGGCCAGACGGCCGCCGACATCGAGCAGTTGACGCGCGTCACGGACAAGGACGTTCGCGTCTTCCAGGACGGCGTCTACATCACGCAGAAACCGAGTCGAGGTGACGCCTAATGGCAGACAACGACGACGAAGAAGTCGCATTCGAAGACGACGAACAGGACGTCGACGAAGAGGAAGCCTTCACCGAGGAGGAAGCCACGGAGTCGACTGACGACGAACCCGAAGAGGATGTCGAGGCTGAGACAGACTCCGACGAGGAGGCCACCGAGGCGGAGACGGAATCCGAGGACGAAATCGAAGAGCTGACCGACATCAGCGGCGTTGGCGATTCGAAGGCCGACGCGCTGACCGAAGCCGGCTACGAGACAGTCGACGACATCCGCGTCGCGAGCCAGGACGACCTGGCAGACGTCGACGGTGTCGGGATGGCACTCGCAGCCCGTATCAAAGCCGACGTCGGCGACCTCGAAGTCAGCGAGGAAGTCGAAGCCGACGTCGAAGAGGAGACGCCGGACGTCGAAGACGAGGACGTCGAGACGGAACTGCAGCCCCGCGGACTGGTCGAGAAGACGCCGGACCTCGACGACGAGGCAAAGCGCCTGCTCACCCAGCGCAAACGCGAGGGGAAACCGCAGTTCAACCGGCAGGACCACCACAAGAAAAAGCGCGTCGGCACGTCGTGGCGACGCCCGCGTGGCCAACTCTCGAAGCAGCGCCGCGGACACAAGGGCAAGGGCGACACCGTCGAAGCGGGATTCCGTACCCCGAAGGCGGTCCGTGGCCTGCACCCGTCCGGTTTCGAAGAGGTCCGCGTCCACAACGTCGACGACTTAGAGGGCGTCGACGGCGACACCGAGGCAGTGCGAATCGCCTCGAAAGTCGGTGGCCGCAAGCGCGAACGCATCGAGGAGGAAGCAGAGGACCGCGATATCCGCGTCCTCAACCCCACCTACGAGGAGGTCGAAGTGAATGACTGACCTGAGTGCACAGAAGCGACTGGCAGCGGACGTCCTCGACGTCGGGAAGAACAAACTCTGGTTCGACCCCGAACGACAGGGTGACCTCGCGGAAGCGATCACCCGCGAAGACATCCGCGAACTGGTCGACGAGGGCGTCATCCGCACCGAGGAGCCACAGGGCAACTCCCGCGGCCGCGCTCGCGAACGACAGCAGAAACGCTCCTACGGGCACCAGAAAGGAGCCGGCTCCCGGAAGGGGAAGGCCGGTGCCCGCCAGGGCAAAAAGGAGAACTGGCAATCGAGAATCCGCGCACAGCGCGAACACCTGCGTGAGCTCCGCGACGAGGGGACCCTCGAACCGTCGGAGTACCGCGACCTGTACAACAAAGCAGGCGGTGGGGAGTTCGACTCTGTCGCGGATCTGGATCGGTTCATCGACGACAACAACTACGGTGACACATAATGGCGACAGGACCACGATACACGGTGCCGATGCGGCGTCGCCGCGAGGCCCGTACAGATTACCATCAGCGGTTGCGCCTGTTGAAATCCGGCAAGCCACGGCTCGTCGCTCGAAAGAGCAACAAGCAAGTCAGGGCGCAGCTGGTGACGACTGGCCCCGCCGGCGACCAGACGGTTGCCGCCGCCGAATCGAACGACCTCGCCGAGTACGGCTGGGAGGCACCGACGGGCAACATGCCCGCCGCGTACCTCACCGGGCTGCTCGCGGGACTGCGGGCCATCGAGGCCGGCATCGAGGAAGCGGTGCTCGACATCGGACTGAACTCCCCGACGCCGGGGAGCAAGGTCTTTGCAGTACAGGAAGGCGCAATCGACGCCGGGCTCGAAATCCCGCACAACGACGACGTACTCGCCGACTGGGAGCGGACCCGCGGCGAGCACATCGCCGAGTACGCCGAGGAGGGCGATGGCGGCTACAGCGGCGATTTCGACGCCACAGAGTTGCCCGCGCACTTCGACGAGACGCGGGAGACACTAATGGGTGACATCGAACTATGAGTGCTGACAACGGATGGGAACCACAGACGCGGCTCGGCAAGAAGGTCGTAGACGGCGACATCGAGACGATGCGGGACGCGCTCAACGCCGGGCTGCCGCTGA
Source organism: Salinibaculum salinum (assembly GCF_037645885.1). Lineage (NCBI taxonomy): Archaea > Methanobacteriati > Methanobacteriota > Halobacteria > Halobacteriales > Haloarculaceae > Salinibaculum > Salinibaculum salinum. The sequence goes on from NZ_JBBENW010000017.1 coordinate 46,305, forward strand.
AGGAACCCGAGATAGTCGACCAGCTCGTCCCCGGACTCGAGGACGAAGTGCTGGACATCAATATGGTCCAGCGGATGACCGACTCTGGACGGCGGGTGAAGTTCCGCTGTGTCGTCGTCGTGGGCAACCGCGACGGCCTCGTCGGCTACGCCGAGGGGCGTGACGACCAGGTCGGTGGCGCAATCCAGAAAGCAATCGAGATCGGCAAGCTGAACCTCATCGACGTCTCCCGCGGCTGCGGGTCCTGGGAGTGTGGCTGTGGCCGTCCCCACACGGTCGCGCTGCGCACCACGGGCAAGGCCGGGAGCGTCGAGGTCGAGCTCCAGCCCGCACCGCGCGGGCTGGGTCTTGCAGGCGGTGAGACCGTCCGCAAGGTGCTCGAACTCGCCGGAATCGAGGACATCTGGACGCGCTCGTCGGGGAACACCCGTACCACGGTCAACTTCGCCAAGGCGACGTTCAACGCCTTGCAGAACACGGCCGAGGCACGCGTTCCCCAGCGCACCTTCGAGAAGCGCGAGGTGATCGAGTAATGCGCGCACTCGTCCAGATTCGCGGGAATGTCAACATGAACGGCGACATTCAGGACACGCTCGCGATGCTCAACATCCACCGCGTCAACCACGCCACGTTCGTCCCTGAGACGGACGCGTACACCGGCATGGTGTCGAAGGTCAACGACTACGTCGCACACGGCGAACCGAGCGTGGAGACGGTCGAACTCCTGCTCGAAACCCGCGGCGAACCCGCCGAGGGCGACGGCGACATCACCGACGAGTGGGTCGCCGAGAACACGGACTACGAAGACATCGAAGCGCTGGCCGAGGCGCTGGTCGACGAGGAGACACGACTGCAGGACGAGGGTCTCTCGCCGACGCTCCGTCTGCACCCGCCGCGTGGCGGTCACGACGGTATCAAGCACCCGACCAAAGAGGGCGGGCAGCTCGGTAAACACGACCCTGCCGCTATCGACGACCTTCTGGAGGCGATGCGATAATGAGCAACAAAAAGAAACGACAGCGCGGGTCGCGCACGCACGGTGGCGGCACACACAAGAACCGTCGCGGTGCCGGTCACCGCGGTGGCCGCGGTGCGGCCGGCCGCGACAAACACGAGTTTCACAACTACGAACCGCTCGGGAAACACGGCTTCTCCCGGCCGGACAAGGTCAAGGACGATGTCGTTACCGTCGACGTGCAGAAACTCGACGAGGACGCCGCACTGCTCGCCGCAGACGGCGTTGCAGAGGAGACCGACGACGGCTACGCGGTCGACGCGCGTGACGTGGCAGAAGACAGCTACGACGCCGACGCGGTGAAGGTGCTCGGCACCGGTCAGGTCCGAAACGCTCTGGACGTGACCGCCGACGCGTTCTCCGCGAGTGCACGCGAACTGCTCGAAGAGTCGGGCGGCTCCGCAGCACTCTCCGAGCGCGCCGAGGAAGCAGAAGTCGAAGAGGATACAGCAGACGAGACAGACGAGGACTAACATGAGCTGGAAGGACACCGCCGAACCGGTACTCACCCGGATGCCGTCCGTCCGTCGCCCGCAGGGACACGTTCCGTTCAAGCGGAAACTGGGCTGGACGGTCGGTATTCTGGTGCTGTATTTTTTCCTGACTAACGTCTTCCTCTTCGGTCTCGGGAGTGGCGGCGGAGACGTCTTCGGCCGCTTCCGGTCGATCATCGCTGGCGGACAGGGCACAGTGTTGCAACTCGGCATTGGGCCAATCGTCACGGCGAGCATCGTCCTCCAGCTACTCGGCGGTGCCGACCTGCTCGGACTCGACACGCAGAACAACCCGCGGGACCAGGTCCTCTACCAGGGACTGCAGAAGTTCCTCGTCGTCGTGATGTGTGTCCTGACGGGGCTGCCGATGGTCTTCGGTGGGGATTTCCTGCCACCGAGTCAGGCGCTCGCAAGCTCGCTCGGTATCGGACTGACCGGCGTCCGCTTCCTGCTGTTCGCCCAGATCTTCGCTGGGGGAATCCTCATCCTCTACATGGACGAGGTCATCAGCAAGTGGGGCGTCGGAAGCGGTATCGGGCTGTTCATCATCGCCGGTGTCTCTCAGCGACTCATCGGTGGGCTCATCCAGATTCCCGGCTTCAACGCACCGGAAGGTTCGTCTGGCGGTATCATCCCGACGTGGATTGGGATACTGCTGGGCAACGAGTCGGTACCACCGCTGCTCACACCTGACGGCATTCAGGCGCTGTTGCTCGGTGTTGGGCAAGTCGTCCCGATCCTGACGACCATCGGCATCTTCGTCGTGGTCGTCTACGCCGAGTCCGTCCGCGTCGAGATTCCGCTCTCGAACGCCCGGGTGAAGGGCGCACGCGGTCGCTTCCCGGTGAAGCTCATCTACGCGAGCGTCCTGCCGATGATCCTCGTCCGCGCGCTGCAGGCGAACATCCAGTTCCTCGGGCGCATCCTCGACGCACAGTTGGCGAATATGCCGACGTGGCTCGGCAGTTACTCACAGGGCACCCCGACCGGCGGGTTGTTCTACTTCCTGGCACCCATCCGTGACCCATCCGACTGGATGTGGTTTGCGGGTGGTGGTGGCGGGAACGCGCCGTGGGAGATTCTGCTCCGGATCGGCGTCGACCTGACGTTCATGGTCATCGGCGGTGCCATCTTCGCCATCTTCTGGGTGGAGACCACCGACATGGGTCCGGACGCGACGGCCCAGCAGATACACAACTCCGGGATGCAGATTCCCGGCTTCCGCCAGAACGTCCGCTCTATCGAGCGCGTGCTGGAGCAGTACATCCCACAGGTGACTGTCATCGGTGGGGCACTCGTCGGGCTCCTCGCCGTCATGGCGAACATGCTCGGCACCATCGGCGGTGTCTCTGGGACTGGACTGCTGCTGACAGTCTCGATTACCTACAAGCTCTACGAGGAGATCGCAGAAGAGCAACTCATGGAGATGCACCCCATGATGCGCCAGATGTTCGGGTAATTCTGGACACACACCAACTCTTTCTTTTTCGCTCTCACTCTGGCGAGCAACAGCTACACCGTACAGGAGAATTGCCTCGGTAGTTCGTCGTCTCTCTAAGCAGGGAGTCCGTCGGCCAGAGATGCCCGCTCAGCGTGGGTGGCCAACAGGTGCTCTCGGCTCGTCGGTCCCGTAGTGGTTGTCCGAGAACTCGACGCTGTCCCAGGACTCGGTGTGGAGTTGCGTAAATGCAGACCCATCATGGCCGTCCGGTGAGGCCTTCGGTGCGTCGTCGTTGTAGAACCAGTTATTTCGAATCGTGACGGTGTCCTCGGGAGCGCCGCGGACGACGACGCTCTCGGGAGTGGTGCTGTCCTGCACCCGAGTGGTCGCTTCGACGGTGTTGTGATGAATCTCGACACCCGTCTCTCCCGGTCGCTGCGCGTCGATGACGTGGCCGAGCGTATCGGGTCCGAAGTGGTTGTACGCTGCCGTGTAACCACCGGTCCCGGTGGCCGTCACGCCGTGGCCGTTGTAGTTCAGGTCGTTGTATTCGATACGAGGGTGGCCGTTCCGGCAGCAGACGGCGTACCCCAGCCCGTGCATCGGGTTGTGGTGAATCCGTGAGTGATGGACGTGCGTGTCTGCGCCACAGTGAACGGCCGCGTAGGTGAAGCCGAAGATGTCGCAGTTGTCGATTTCGACGCCGCTGCCGACCACGTCCAGCCCCACACTGAGCTCGTCAGTGTCGTGCTGGACGAACGTCGTCTGCGAGCCCCCAAACCGGAGCCCGGTGACGCGGGCGTCGGCTTCGACGACGGCCATCGGCCAGGTTGCCTCGGTGGTCTGAAGCAATCCGCCCGGAGCGCCGTCGATACCGCGGTCTGAGGCGAGTGTTACCCCCGATGGAACCCAGAGGGTCGTCGTCCCGAGGTCGAGTTCTGCATCGCCAGGCACGTAGACGATGTCGCCCCGACTCGCCGCGTTCAGTGCCGACGTGAGTTCCTCGACAGTTGTCGCTGTGGCAGTCGCCGCCGACGGATCGACCGTGTCGTCGCCATCGCCACCGACCTGTGCCTGGGAGTGGGTCGGTGGCTCGGTCCCTGTGAGTTCGTACGTACTGATCGGGGTTCCGTCGACCAGAATCGAGAAGTCGCCGGTACTGGGGCTGAACGAGGTTACCCCGCCGTGAACGTCGTAGCTGTCGACGAGCCCATCGCCGGTGGTGCCCGCAGCAGTCCAGGTGCCGTCGTCGTTCGCAGTGACTCGGCGACTCTCCTCGTCGCTATCGGTCTGCTGCGGTTCGATGGGACCAGTCGCGGTAAATTCGTAGTTGATTTTCGATGGAGAGGTAACGACCAGTTCTGTCGGCGAATCCGGCAGGTCGTCGCCGGCTGCCGGGCCGTACGCGAGTCGTGCGCGACCATCGACGGCGACTGTATCGAGGGTTCCCGTGAGCCGATACGCGGCGAGCCCGTCCGTTACCTCGCCAGTCACTGACCCGCTGTCGACGGAATCGGCCACGTCTGCGTCCGTCGACACCGGATCGACCGTCCCGTTCACGTCGAAGCTGTACGCAACGGTCCCGTCTGCATCGACGAGCAAACTCTCCGTGCTACCCGTTGCACCCGTGGTTTCGGCTGTGACTCCGGCCAGTGCGGTGAGGCCCGTTGCCTTCAGGTACGTTCGTCTGTCGAGCAAGCGGTGCTTACCATCGTCCTCGTCTCTCTGCATATCGTGGTAGGGTACAATTAAGCGGATAAGCGTTCTGTCACATTGCGTGAGGTGTGGGTACTATTGGACCACGGTTTCTTGCGGGATAGCTACAGAGTGACTGCGAAACTGACGGCTGCCAGCCGCTCGATGCCCCTATTGTGACGCGGGCGCGGCCGACCATCGCGGCGTCGCGAGACGAGCCGTCGGTAAGAGTAGCTTACCGCGGGATTTGAGCCCGAAAAACAGGAGTCTCCCCACAGAAAGTGGAAGTATCAACGATGTAATTCAGGATTCGCAGTTGGTAGAGAGCGTATAGAAAAGTAGGTGTTCTACGTGGGAGGTGACGAGCATGAGTCGATACGGGAATGGGAGAGAGGTGTCCGCACAGCAACTGCAGGCCATCGTGGAAAAGTACGAGGACAGACCCGACCAGTGTACGATTTTCCCTTCAGCGAGTGACGGCATCGAACGGATGTCGACGTGGGTGACCGCGAGAGAAGGGTCGTTCGTCGACGTGCAGACGATGCGGTAGGGAGCTGACCTATCGTAGCCACTGAAAGTCATTGTATACACGACCGCATGAGAGCGATGCGGTCGGTGTGTAAATCGTTTCAACTGTTACTGTCGCGGCCGCTCGTCGGCGACAAATTCGACTGACTGTGCGGTACGTTCGAGTCGGCGCCCGGAAAACGGTTCTGAGCCCACCGGGAGGCTACGACTGTTGTCCAACCGGTGGCTGTGGCAGATACGGGAGCTTCGACCGCACCTGCGTCAGATAGCCGTTCGCATCACAGTACTGTAACGTCGCGATGGAGAGAACAGCGACGATGAGCGCGACGAGAATCACCGTCGGTGTGAGACCGACACTCGCCGCGCCGACCTGGCTCAGTACGAACAGCCCGGCTCCGAACAGTGACGTACTCGCGTAGTAGTAGTGCCAGTACGCGTCGTCGGTGTCGGGCTCGATATATGCGTCGAGCTGGTCGGCGTTCTCCGCCAGTTCGATTCGGCCGCGATTCTGGTCAAAATCTACGATGTCCATATCGTCCATCTTCGGGAGATGGCACTGATAGAGACCGACGTACACGCGCTTTCGCTGACTCGACGACAGTGCTTTGACTGTCGTTTCGTTTTCGATAGCCGCAACGTGCTCAGCTAAATCGCTGAGCGAGACGCTTTCGTCCCGTTCGTTCAGGTACTTCAGTACCTCTCTGCGCCGCCTATTTTTCAGGATCTCGAAGACCTGATCGAGCGGCAACGACTCTTTCGTGGACATCGTCTCTCCCCCCGGAGAGGGTGAGTCGTTCATCTGCTGTGGTTGTGGTGTGGCACTCATATTTGTGGTGTCTGCTTGTCACAGCGGAGAAGTATGCCCCCACTGTGATTGCGAAGTGGCATATTTCGCCACCGTTGTTGACCCTGGACCCCTTGGACTGCGGATACTTCTCAATTGCAGCGTCACTACATGCATTGGTAAACCACTTAATTATTGCGAACCGAACAATCCAGTAGGCTGTCTAAAATACTGATACTGCCCGGTCTGCAAGCGGTGGAAATCTTCTAAATCAGTTAGGAAGTTCCTACTCCGCCTCTCTGTGGGTTTCACGTCTGTCGATTTTCACTGTGATATCCACAACCCTGCCAGAGCAGTGTATAAGTATAACATATTCGATAGTAGACCGAGTCGATAGTCCAGTCGAGAGGAGGTGCGCCCTTCTGCGGGGGACAAGGATTATATTCGTCCTCTCGAAAGCCCTCTATAGAACGTACCGAGACGTATATCGTATCTGCCACGTTTTGAAAATGTTTGACAATACAAAGCCCCGGTCGGAAAACAGCGGACTGGTTCAGGCGAGCCACGATTTCTCCGGTGCCGAATCGCTTTCCGTTACGATTATGGAAGCGGTTGCGTGCGCACAGGGCACCGAGATCGAGAACCTTGACCAGCAACTGTTCGATGTCGTCGACCCGGATGCACTCGACCGTCTGTTCAGACCGACAGACACCACGACCTACGAAGCAGAGGTACGGTTTGTCATCGACGACAGCGCTGTTGTGATTCGGAATACGGGCGACGTGTTCGTCCGCCCGCTCGATTGACGTCTGGCTCCCGCTTGCTGTTCTCGTGTTCACTCACGCCCGCGCCCGAGTGTGTACACGCGGTGATCCGTCTCTTCCAGGTCCAGTGCGTTTTGCGTGTCCACGACCAGGAGTTCCGGCACGGTCCGCCAGTCGAATGCGGCAAATTCGTCGTGGGCGGTCACGAGAACAACTGCATCGACATCCAGCTCCGGTAACTCCTCGATGTTTACGGTGATGGCGGCAAACGGCGACATATCTGAGCAGACGGGGTCGACGGCGAACGTGGTCGTTCCGCGTTCGGCGAGTGCGCTGTCGATTCGCCGAGCTGGTGATGCACGCGTCTCGTCGATGCCGGGCCGGTAGGTCACACCGAGCAGTGCGACGCGTGCGTCGTCGAGACCGACACCGACCGCGTCGAGTTCCGATTCGAGTTTTTCGACGGTGTAGGCGGCCATCTCGTCGTTGACCGTGCGGGCGGTCTGCAACATGGGCGTCGTGGTCGAACACTCGGTGATGAGAAAGTACGGGTAGTATGGAATGCAGTGGCCGCCCACGCCCGGTCCCGGCGTGTGGATGTCACAGTACGGCTGTCCGTTGGCTACGTCGATGGCTTCCCGAACGTCGACCGCGAGTTCGTCGGCGAGCGTCGCCAGTTCGTTCGCCAGCGCGATGTTGACGTCGCGGTACACCCCTTCGAAGACCTTGACGCACTCCGCGGTGGTGGCGTCGCTCACCGGAACCACGTCGTTGCTCGTCAGCGTCTCGTAGACGAGCGTCGCGGCCGCCCGACTTTCTTCGTCGCGGCCGCCGACGACTTTGGGATACGCGCCGCGGATGTCCCGGAGTGCACGGCCGCTCGACGTTCGCTCCGGGCAGAACGCCAGTCCGAACTCGTCGGGGTCGAGTCCGCTGCGGGCCGCGAGTGTCGGTTCGATTACCTCGGCGGTCGTCTGCGGTGGCACCGTCGACTCGACGAGTACGAGGTCGCCAGGTTCGAGCCCTGCGGCCAACGTCTCGACGGCACTTTCCAGCGCGCTCAGGTCGACAGTGCCGTCCTCTCGAACCTCGGTCGGGACGATGAGGACGTGGACGCTCGCTCCGGACGCGGCACCCACGCCATCGGTGGTCGCGGCCAGTGCATCATCGGTGACGAGACGCTCCGTCAGGGCGGCGAGTCCCGGTTCGTGGTCGACTGGACAGTTCCCAGCGGAAATCCTATCGACGACGGACTCGTCGATGTCGACGCCGGTGACGTTTCCCGTCGTTTCGGCGATGGCTGCAGCCAGTGGTAATCCCATCTTCCCGAGTCCGTATACTGCGACTGGGACCTGCCCGCTGGTGAGCGAGTCGCGCAGGTGTGCCCGTGTAGAATTTGTTCCGTATAGTTGCGTTTGTTGTGCTTTCTGGCTACTCATGCGGCAGTCACCGACCGAGAACAGGTCCGACTCGTTCTCTCAGCGGTTGCCCCCACAGATGACACCATACGCGTGAACGCTCGTCTCATACGCGCTGACATTGCCGACCAGTCGGGCTTAGTTATCCAGCCGCTGTATCCGGTAGCAAGTGGGTACGCTTCCGCGAGACCGGCAGATGGGACGGGGATACGCGTCGGTTCGGGGGGCTGTGCGGACGGGACAATGGTAACGAGACTGTAACAAAGGGGTGTCCGAGGAACTCTTTGGTCGTGTCACGAGTAACGAAACGGAACCGAACACGGTGAGACAGATGCTCACACCCGATGTCAACGAGCGATACAGAACTAACACAGGATGACGTATTCGAGATACTGAGTAGCCCTCGGCGGCGCTACCTGCTGTACCATCTGCGGCAGCGCGGGGAGCCAGTCGAGCTGACTGAGCTTGCCGAGCACGTGGCAGCCTGGGAGAACGATGTGGAGCCAAGCGAGCTGACGACCCAGGAACGAAAACGCGTGTACGTCTCGCTGTATCAGACGCACGTCCCGAAACTCGACGACGCCGGTATCGTCGATTACGACGCCGATAGCGGGATGGTCGCGCTTACCCGTCGAGCGCGCCGCATCGATGGGTATCTCGAAGAGGAGGAGACGATTCGCTGGCAGTATCTCTACGTCGGTCTGGCACTCGTCGGTGGAGCACTGCTCGTTGCAACGATTGCGAACGTCTGGGTGTTCGGAGCGCTCTCAGAGGGCGTTGTCGCCGTGCTCGTCGTCGGCTTGTTCGCTGCCCTGGCACTTGCTCACCTCGTCTCGCAGTGGCGTGCCAGGCAGTCGATCCCGTCAGAGCTCCGTGAGGGTGGGTCAGACGAGGAGTAACAGTTGCGGATGTCGGTGAGGAGGAGCTACTGTTCGAGTTCGTTCTCGGGTAGCAGCTGCTCTGGTGACCGCTTGTACGTCGGTGTCTCTGCGAATTCTGTGATACGCTCCAGTTCGTTCTCGGACAGGTGTTGCACCATCACTTCTCAGGTACCCGGCGATACGAATAGTAATTCGGACCATATGTGTGAAACTGTTGGACACAGGTTCTTTCTACCCCGTGTGCCGGCAATGGCCGGTCTCGCGTTCGTTGTCACGTTCATCGGGGGTAAGTGGTGTATAACATTGTACAGCGGCCTCTACCTTCGAACCATGACGGGGCAGTCCGGAAACCGGTCCGTACCGACTGACACCGAACGCGGACCGCCACAGCCGACCCAGTTGTTCGCGCTGCTCGCGGACTCGCGGCGACGATATCTGCTGTACCGACTCCGTGAGGAGGGCCCCTGTCGGCTGGCGCAGGTAGCCCGTGATATCGCGAACCACGAGGTCGCCACGCTCGGAACGGTACCGCCCGATAGCGTTCGAGACGTCTACCTCGACCTCTATTACACGCACGTCCCGAAGCTCGACGCGGCTGGAATTATCGACTACTCGGAATCGCTCGGAGAAGTCTTGCTGGTCCAGACGGACGAAGCGTTTACACGGTGTCTCGACGCTGCCGCCGGACTCGAAGAAGCGTAACACTGTCGGCTGTCTGTTCGTGCAGATATTCAGCGCCCGAGGTGTCGAGAGTCATGGCTGACAACCGACGAGATGGGTCACGCCAGTCCCTCGTCTTCGATCGTTTCCCACGTCGCTTCGCCGGGGTCTGTCAGCCCGTACACCCGTCCTTTCTTTCTGTGGTCGGAGACGAGCAACTCGACGAGTTCGCGGTCTCTGAGCGCCTGCAAGGCGCGCGAGACGTGCGCGATGCCGACATCCTCGTCAGCTGCAATCTGTGAGGGCGTCGCAGGACCGTCTGCGAGCCGTCTCAGCGATGCGACTCGATACCGCGAACTGATAACGAAGCTGATATCGTCCCAGTCGACACTCATCTCCCGGTACCTCGGTCAGATGTTGAATATGTACAGTGAATCATTGCGGATGGAACCTCCAGGGCATCTGCATCGAATACCTTCGGGTTGCTAGCTCTTCGTTGCGGTTTATATCCGTTTCGCTGGTTCAATTCGAACATTGGTGGTAGGGACCTCGAAAGTACGGATAATGGGTTCTTACCATTTCGACAGTCCACAATAACAATACCCCTTGACTGTTTCCTCAGCCAGTATGTACATGCGAGACCGACGGTGTGCTGGCGGGAGTGGCCAGGCAGTCGATGCGCCGAGACACCTGTCGACACCGGACGTGACGCAGACGCGGAGGTCGTAGTCGTGTGGCCCTGGGAACACCTCGCAATCGGATATCTGGTCTACTCGCTTTTCGTCCGTTACGTCGCCGGTCACACGCCACAGGCACTCGCAGTCGCCGCACTCGTGGTCGGCACGCAGTTTCCGGACCTGATAGACAAACCGCTCGGATGGGGGACGTCACTCCTTCCATCGGGGACCTCGTTTGCACACTCCCTGTTTGTCGCCGTTCCGCTCGCGGCGCTTGCGGTGACCGCCACCGCTGCGGTCGACCGGGCCGACATCGGCGTCGCGTTTGCAATCGGATATCTCCTTCATCTCCCTGCCGATGCCGTCTATCCGCTGTTGATCGGGAGACATCTCAACTGGACCTTTCTCTTCTGGCCGCTCCTCCCCGCGCCGGCGACAACAATTCCAATCGTCCCGTTCGTGAGAGAGCTCGCCGGTCAGTTCCTGGCGTTTCTCTCGACGCCGCGTGGGCGGTTGTACCTCCTGCTCGAACTCGGTCTCCTGGGTGGTGCCATACTGCGCTGGTACGTCGATGGAACGCCAGGCCTCGGATGGCCAGTCGAATCGGAGGCGGCCAGCCGATGAATCCGACGGGCAACCGGCGGTGGTTCCAGTGACCCGGAACGGGGATACCGGGCAGGGCCAGCAAACCGAAGGTCGACACACAGACGGCCAGCGCGATGCTGATTACGACGCCATCGTCGCAGAGGTTTCGACCGCGTTGCTCGACGGAACGGACCCCGGCACTATTCAGGGCGAACTCGTCGATTCACTTTCGGGAACCGGTCACTACGGCGGTGTCTGGGTCGGAAACAGACTCGATCGAACAGCCACGCGCGCTGCTGGCGCAGACCCGCTCGTGGAGGTCCTCGGTGAGATAGCCACGTTACCGACTGATTCCGACGGTTTCGTCACGACCGAGAGCGTGACTATCGTCCCAGCCCCTGTCGTTCAGGCGGTTGCTGCCGACCGCGGTATCGAAGTGACTGGAATCCGGGCCGCTCGCGTCCCGCTTCGACACCAGGGGTTGGCCTGCGGGATGGCCGTCGTCGCCACCGACCGGCCCGGTGCGTTCGAATCGAATGAAATCGCAGCACTCGCAGATATCGGTCGACTCGGAGGGTTCGCACTCGATTCGGCAGTCCAGCGTCGACTGCTCGCCGCCGATGGTGCCATCGAGGCCGTCCTCGAGACACGTCACACGAACACGCCCACGGTGATGACGAGGCTCGCGAGGAGCACGGAAGCGAGCGTGGAACTGGATCGAGTGATTCCCAGGGACGATAGTGCACACTTCCACCTCACCGTTCCAGCCTCCGATATCGAGGCGCCGCAACTCGAAGATGGCGACCTTATTCGGCGCGTGACCGTCCGCGGCTGCGAGGGCGGGGAGTGCCTCGTCGAGGCCGTCGTCTCGACGCAGTGCCCGCTTGCGAGTCTCGCGATCTCGGGCGTTGCCATCGTCTCAGCGACGGCCGATGCTGACCATCTCAGGGCAACGGTGCGGGCCGGGGAGACCGGGCCGGAAATACTGCGCGCGTTTCGCAACCGCTTCCCGAAAGTCAAGTGTATCGCTAAACGGCAGGCCATCGACGAGGACGACGACTCTAGCGCGGCCGGCATTCTCGATCAGGCGGGGTTGACGCGGAAACAGCGAACGGTCCTCGAATCCGCTCTCGCTGGTGGGTTCTTCAAGCGCCCGCGCGAGCGAACCGGTGCCGAGATCGCGGCGTCGCTCGATATTTCGGCATCGACGTTCCACCAGCACCTCCGCGAAGCGTTACGGAAAGTCATCGAGACGGCCGTCGACCCGCCGACGTAACGAGTCGTTCTCGCTTCTCGGAACATTCAGGTACGCTGTTTATTCAATTAGATTGAGTGACACGTCGTATGGGGTCCCAACCACCAGTCCGCGATGGCGGCACCGGCGAGGGGTGGTCGCTCGACGATCTTGACGAACTTGAGGCGTTGCGCGGCGATGACGACCGCTCGCTCAGTGGCGCAACCGTCACGACCGACGAGTTGTTCTGTGCACTTGCCGAGGCGCGTAACCGATTCGTGTTGACGTACTTGCTTCTGGTCTCTCGGCCAGTTCCGTGCTACGAACTCGTCGAATACGTCGTTCACAAGACGGAGCCACCTGCGGGCTACACCCAGGCGGAGTTTCGCGGCCGCATCCTCACTGAACTCCTCGACACGACCTGCCCGAAACTCGACGATATCGGTCTCGTCGAGTTCGACGAAAAAAACCAGATTGTCTCCGAAACGAACCAGACTATTATCGCGTTACCACATCTCCGACTCGCGTTGAAACGGGCTGACCTGAACTCTTCCGACTAGAAAGAGTTACATACTACGTGTAGTCGCAAATTTCACACTATTGTCTAGTCTAAAATTGGATGGTACCCGTTTGTAGTGCGTAAAGATATTTGATTTCATGAATAACATATATAGTGTAATGGTAAGAACTATTATGTGAATACTCTTCGAATGAGTGATTGGCAGCCGTCCAGAACTGTCATGGGTCACGTCACGTAACGCTCCCGGGACGTGTCCCTGACTGTGTAACGCACCTCGCCCACCCCACACCCGATTGCCACCAGGGCGGCTGCCAGGCACCCCACCGAGTTGCCTGCTGGGGGACCGTCCCCTGGGGGCACCACACCATCAACTTTTCCGCCCCGCGACCAGCCGGGCGGGACTCGCGACGGGGTTTGCCCCACCCCGTCGGGGGTCACATTCTCAGACTCAACCAGTATCACGTCCGCACTGACTCACGTAGTCGGCAGTCCCTAACGGGTCGACAACACCTGACAAACCCGTCCATAACAAAGGCCACACTCCCGCAGGAGTTGGGTGAGAGGCCGGGGTGTCCCGGCAACTACCGAACAACCATGTCACAGATACAGATTGGAGACGGCAGTTACGTCTCGGATGGTGCCGCTGTCGGCCAGAACGGTGGCGACGGTGCTGGGCGAACTGTCATCGGCGAGAACGCGACGATACGCTCGGGCTCTGTCATCTACGCCGGCGTCGAAATCGGCGACGATTTCACGACCGGTCACGGTGCCATTGTCCGCGAAGAGACGACTGCTGGCGACGACGTCGTCGTCGGTACGAACGCTGTCGTCGACGGCCAGGTCACGCTCGGTTCGCACGTCAGCCTCCAGACTGGTGCGTACGTCCCCCCCGGATCGACCATCGGTGACGAAGTGTTCCTCGGTCCCCACGCTGTCGTCACGAACGACGAGTATCCGATTCGGACCGACAACGGCCTGCAGGGTGCACAGCTGGCTGACCACGTGTCTGTCGGCGCAAACGCGACGATTCTGCCGGACGTGACGGTCGGCCGCGGGTCCTTCGTCGCGGCCGGCAGCGTCGTGACCGAGGATGTTCCGTCCGAGACACTCGCTGTCGGGTCCCCAGCGCGGCACCGGCCGCTCCCGGACCAGCTCCGAGGAGGGAATCAGATCGCATGACGATGAGTCAACGGCAGCGAATCCGCATCGCTGACCCCGATATCGACAGTGACGAGAAACGCCGCGTGATGTCGGTCCTCGAAAGCGGCGACCTCGCAGACGGTGAAGAGGTTCGTACGTTCGAGGAGAAGTTCTCCGACTACTGCGGTGTCGACCACGGTGTCGCCACCGCCAACGGGACCGCCGCTCTCCACGCTGCCCTGGCGGCGCTCGACATTGGCGAGGGCGATCGCGTCCTGACGACACCGCTATCGTTCGTCGCGACGGCCAACGCAGTCCGTCTGTGCGGTGCAGAGCCGGTCTTCGCCGACATCGATCCCGCGACGTACAACCTCGACCCGGAGGCCGCAGCGGACTGCATTCAGGCGTACGACGGCGATATCGACGCCATCCTGGTCGTCCACCTCTACGGACTGCCAGTCAGAGTCGACCGGTTCCGGGAACTCGCGGACGCACACGACGCCGCGCTCATCGAAGACTGTGCGCAGGCCCACGGCGCGGAGTTTCGAAACCAGCGCGTCGGCTCCTTCGGCGACGTAGCGGCGTTCTCGTTTTACCCGACGAAGAACATGACCACCGGCGAAGGCGGGATGGTCGTCACCGACGACGAAACTGCCGCCGAGCGCGCTGCCTCCTTTGTCAACCACGGGCGCTCACCGACCGACGGGTCGGTCCACGAGCGGGTCGGCCACAACTTCCGGATGACGAATCTCGCCGCGGCGATCGGGCTTGCACAGCTCGAGCGACTCCCCGAATATGTCGCCGCCCGGCGAGTCCACGCGCGCGTCCTCTCGGAGCGTCTCGAAGACACCGACCTCACGCTCCCCGTCGAACCGGGCGACTGCCGCCACGCCTACCACCAGTACACGGTTCGGTGTCGGCATCGCTCGACACTCAGAGAGAAACTGTCCGATTTCGGCATCGATACCGGAGTCTACTATCCGACGCCGATTCACGAGCAACCGGCGTACGACGACATCGACTGTACGATGCCCCACGCCGAACGCGCCACCGAGGAGGTCCTCTCGTTACCGATCCACCCCGGCCTGTCGGCCGCGGACCTCCGGACGATTGCCACTGCCGTCGACTACGTGGAGACCTATGACTGAACTCACCGCAGGCGTCATCGGGACCGGGACGATGGGCGGTCACCACGCCCGTGTCTACGCCGAACACCAGGCCGTCGATCTCGTCGGGGTCCACGACGCCGACCACGACCGCGCCGTCTCGGTCGCCGAAGAGTACGGTACTGCCGCATTACCACTGGAGGCACTGCTGGCGAAGGCCGATATAGTCTCGATTGCGGTCCCGACCGAGTACCACTACGACGTGGCCAGTCAGGTCATCGAAGCCGGTGTGCACCTCCTTATCGAGAAGCCGCTGACCGAGCAACCGAGTCGCGGCGAGGCGCTCGTCGAACAGGCACAGGAGAAGGGCGTCGTGCTCCAGGTCGGTCACATCGAGCGGTTCAATCCTGCTGTCCAGTGTATCGCCGACATTATTCCGGATCTCGATGTCATCGCCATCGACGCCCATCGGCTCGGACCGCCCATCGACCGCGCTATCTCGGACAGCGCCGTCCTCGATTTGATGATTCACGACCTCGATGTGGTCTGCTCGCTCGTCGACGGCGACGTGACCGAGGTCGCCGCCACGGGAACTGAGGATGGGGAGTACGCTACGGCCACTGTCTCCTTCGAAGGTGACGTGGTCGGCCAGTTCACCGCCAGTCGCGTCACTCAACAGAAGGTCCGAGAACTCTCGATTACCGCCAAGGAGTGTCGCGTCAACGTCGATTACGCCGACCAGACGGTGCACCTGCACCGTCGGTCGGTCCCCGAGTACGTCGAGAAGGACGGCGACGTTCGCTTCCGCCACGAGAGCCTCGTCGAGCGACCGACAGTCGACAACGGTGAGCCACTCAAACGGGAAATCGACGCGTTCGTCGAGGCCGTTCGCGAGGGAACCGACCCGGTCGTCTCCGGGCGCGACGGACTACGCGCGCTCTCGCTGGCGCGACAGATCGACGACCTGGCGTCGGGACGCGACAAACAGACCGTTGTCAGTCCCAGTAAGCATTGACTGCCGGTCTCCGGTAGCG
The DNA here is from genome assembly GCF_037645885.1 of Salinibaculum salinum. Classification (NCBI taxonomy): domain Archaea; kingdom Methanobacteriati; phylum Methanobacteriota; class Halobacteria; order Halobacteriales; family Haloarculaceae; genus Salinibaculum; species Salinibaculum salinum. Next base: position 62,281 of record NZ_JBBENW010000017.1, read on the forward strand.
AATCCTCCCCGATTTTTGACTCTTTTTCGCTACTCGCTCGATGTCTGTTGACCACTGACAACTGAAACGGTACGCTCCTCACACGTCGAGCACCGGCGTGGCTGTTCGCTCAGGTACACGACGCCACAGTTCGGGCAGGTGTGTAGCAACTGTCCAGTGTCACGGTCTGACTGTCGTGTCTGTTCGTTCTCCGATTCCGAGGTGTCGGAGCCGAGTACGCTGGTCACCGTTTGTCGGATCCAGGATAGCACTAACGGCCAGTTACACCGTCAGACACGTAACGTCAGAGCCTGCTATACCATGTACCCGAATATAACCCGAACCACAAGCAGGACCACTCGCCAGCGGTTTCGCAGGACTACTCGGCTACTCGGGCGGTGCTCTCGCCAGTGTCTGCTCGTCCCCGTCTTCAAAAAAGAATTCGAGCGGGCCGTTCAGAACGGTCCCGGGACTAGCGACTCGACTGTCGTTTCGGTGTCCGTCTCTTCACCGGGAGTTGCTTCGCCTGGTTCTTCCTCACCGGGAGTTGCCTCACCGGGTTCTTCCTCACCAGGGGTCGTTTCACCTGTTTCCTCTTCGCCGGGCGTTTCAGTTTCGTTCGTTTCACCGGGCGTTTCGGTCTCGTTCGTTTCACCGGGCGCTTCAGTTTCGTTCGTTTCGCCGGGTGCTTCAGTCTCGTTCGTTTCGTTCATCTCGGGCGGAGCCGTCTCGTTTGGCTCTTCCATTCCGACGGTGACGTTCGCAGCGTCGGTCACCGCAGAGCCGTTATCGACGTACGGTCCGTCCTCCATGCCCTCGCTGACGACGAAATCGTACATGCCGTTCATGTTCGTATCCAGGTGTGGCATGGCGATGAGCGTGTCACTCTCGTTCAGTTCCGTCTGGTTCGGGCCGCCAGGAACGGTAAAGAGGTCGACAGTCACGTTCTCGTGCAGGCCGGGCGAGAGCGGCTCGGAGACGCCAATGACGCTCCCGACGACGTTCTCATCGAGGAGCGTGGAGTCGTGGATGGTGACGAACCCGCCTTCGGGCAGCGTCGCCGAGTCGACGACGACACTGGTCCCGTCAGACTCCTGGTCGGAGAAACTCACTGTGGCCGGTTCCGGTTCTTCCGTTTCATTGGCTGCTTCGACATCCAGCGTCGCGAGCTGGCCGCTGTCGCGCGTGAGGACGCCGTGGATGTACGTTCCCTCTGCGACACCAGCGAGGGTCGCGTTGAAGGTCACGTCAGTCGACTCGTCAGCGTCGAGGGTTACCGATTCCTGCGCGAGCAGGCCGCCGGCGAAGCGGAACTGGACGTTCTGCGTCGTGTTGTCCTCGTTAGGGTTGGTCACCGTCGCCGTGACGGAGACGTTGTCTCCCGACGTGGCGGTTTCCGGCGCGTCGAGTTCATCGACGGTGAACGACTCCGAGACGGTCAGCGTCTCGAACGCGCCGTCACTCTCCGTCAGGACGCCGTGGAGGTACTCACCGGGTTCGACACCGGTGGTGTTGACCTCGAACGTCACGGTCGATCGTTCGCCCGCATCGACTGTGACGGTCTGTCTATCGACGACAGTCCCTTCGAGGCGGAACTCGACGGATTCGGTGGTCTGGGTCGTTCCGGGGTTTTCGACGGTAGCGGTCACGTCAACTGTACTATCGGGTGCAGCGCTGTCGGGCGCAGTCAGGGACACGACCATCAACTGGTCGTTTGTCGAGTCGTTCCCTGCTGTGTGAGAGGACGCCGCACCAGCTATAGCAAAGCTGGAGCAGACGACCACTGCCGCGAGCAGTACTGCTACTGTTGTGCGGTCTGATGGCATGTGATGCGCCAGTGACTGAGGACGAATACGGAATAAACCGCTCAGACTGTTCAAAATCGAAGTCTCAGCCAACCGCGCATAACCGATTACTAAGAACCCGCCAGCCGTACGTGCGTGAGAGCGACCTAGCTGGCTGTTTCGAAAGTACGTTACACATTACTACTTTCTCTCCTGTCGCACCCAGATTCGATGCGTACCTTCGGGTCTCTGGATGCACAAACGGCTGCCAAATCCCCTGTCGACGGTGGCCACATCGCAGTTGGAGAGCTTCGCACCGACGGGTCGGAACTCCGGTGTGAACTGAGCGCCAGCGGGCAGGTCGCCCGTTTTTTGACCGGAGACCCACTTCGCGTCGATTACAACCAGCCTATCGAGAACGTCCCTCCCTCGTTGCTCGCGGTGCCAGCCCTCGCACAGGTCTGTCCGGTCGCGTGGGCAACCGGAGCAGACGTCTCCATCGACCGTATCGACCCTGAGTTTCTACTGGCACTCAACCGCGTTCGGGAGTCTCTCAAGCGTCTGTACCCCTCGCTCGTCTGCGGCGGAGAACTCGAATACGAGACCACCTCCTGTCCCGAGTGTCGCGACGGAACGTACACGCCCAGCCGACCGACCGGAAAGACCGCGCTGCTGTTCGACGGAGGCGTCGACTCGCTCGCGACGTTCGTCAAGCATCGGCGGGACGAACCCACGCTCGTCACGCTCCAGCGGTGGACTCCTGAAAGCGAACCTGAAGAGATGCGCGTCGTGGCACAGACGGAATCGTTCGCGCGCCGACATGGCTGCGAGACAGCGTTCGTCCGGTCGAACGTCCTCTCGGTGCTCGACGTCTCGGCGCTCGACGCTCACTTCGGGGCTCATCTCGACGGGAGTTGGTACAATGCGGTCGGCCAGGGTCTCGGTGTGCTCGGCCTGTGTGCGCCGCTGTGTGCGAGTCGGGACATCGAGCAGTTGACGCGCGCGGCACCCCGCACGCGCGAGTTCGCCGGACCCTGGGGCAGCCATCCGTCTCTCGATAGCACTGTTCGGTGGTCCGGGACGGCCTGTCGATACGACGGTGCAGATCTGACGCGCCAAGAGAAAATCGAACGTATCGCACAGTTCGTCCGCGAAAAAGACCCGACGGTAACTATCCGAGACTGCCCCGACAGGGGCGGTAACTGCAACCAGTGCGAACTGTGCGCCCGGACCATCGTCGGGCTGGTCGTCGCCGGGCTCGACCCTCGGGACCACGGTTACGCCGTTACCGACGAGACGTTTCCGGCAATCAGGACGAAATTCGAAACTGGGCGATGGAACCTGGCTGCCGACGAGCAGTTCGCGTGGGAGACGATTCAGGCGGCTGCTCCCGAGACATCGCCCGTCGCGTTCGCCGGGGCCGACGACTTCTTTCAGTGGCTCGCCGCCGTGGACCTCTCGGAACTGGCTGCGCAACCGGTCCCGCCGTTGTCTCACCGGTTCACCCGCGCTATCGTGGGCCGCTCGTCGGACGCAGTCTCTCAGTCGCTTTCGTCTGTCATCCGTCGGTTCCGACGCGTATTCTCCTGAGCGGCGGTGAAGGAACTCACTAACAAAACCGACACCCACCGTGGAGTTGGACATGGCTCTGCGCGCTGCGTCCAGCGGGAAATCGGACTACGACGTTCGCCGATATCACCACTCGGACCGTACCGCTGTCCTCGACCTGTACGAGACCGTGACCGGTCGCGACGGGACAAACTGGCTCTCCTGGAAGTACGAAGACAACCCTTACGTCGACCACGTTTCGATGGTCGTTGCCACCACCGCAGACCGCGTGGTGGCCGCGATGCCAGCAGTCGCGTTTCGGCTGCATGTCGGTGACCGGGCCGAACTGGCACTCCAACCGACGGACACGATGGTCCACCCCGAGCATCGCCACCGAGACCTGCTCGACCTGCTGGCCGATCACCTTCGTCGAGTGTATGCCGACCGCGAGCCGGCACTGTTTTTCGACGTACGCGGTGAGTCGGACCGACCGATTCAGGCTGACGGCTGGAAAGAGGTCGACCGGCTACAGACCGCCTATCGGATTCGCCACCCATCGCTGCTGCTCGACGACGACGCCCGGCGCGCTGCCCGGATTACCGCGCGTGCGTTCGGCTCGCTCCAGCGGCTCTCACACCGGCTCCGCGACTGCAGCCCCGACTGGACAGTCACGCGGTCGAATCACGTCCCCACTCGTACGCTCACGGGACTGGCTCGTGACCACCGGCCGTTTGGTATCCACGCTGTGCGTGACCCGCGATATCTGGCGTGGCGATTCGAGAACCCGGCCTGGTCGTACACCACGTATCTGACTGGCGACGACGAATCACGGGCAGCGCTTATCGCTGGCGAGCGTCATGTCGCCGGGCAACACGTGGTCGCCCTGACGGATGTCTATCCCCCAGCAGCCGAGAAGCGAGCCACTGCCGTCGAGCAACTCGTGCGGGCAGTCGTCGCCGATAACCCGCGCGCAGATACGATTCTCGCCGACGAAACAGTTCTCCCACGCCGAGTCCGCCGCCGCACCGGGTTCCGCTGTGACAGCCGGTGGCCGCTGTCGTGGTTCGGATCACCGTCGACGCTCGTTACCGCGCCGGCGTCCGGCCCCGACCCCGCGCCGGCGGACTGGCAGGTCGCCGGGGTGGACATCACTGACCCCGAAAACTGGCACCTCTCGCTCGCCGAACGGAGTTGCTGGTAATCCAGTCACGCTCGTAGTGCGGGCATAACAAAGCGATGTTCGGACTGTACGTTGTGACATGGTTTCGACGACAAAGCGACTGCGATCAGTGGGGGGACGCTGATGGGAACAGTCGTTCTCTCTATCGACGCGGCGCTGGGTTGGGGTGTGCACGACCACGCGGAACCGGCCGGCCGTATCGAGGATGGCCGGAAGGGCTGGAAACGGCTCGTCGACCTCCTCGATACGTTCCGGTTACCGGCTACCTGGGCCATCGCCGGACACCTCTTTCTCGACGACTGTGACGGGACACACGCTGATCACCCGCGCGGACCGTCGTGGTTCGACCACGAGCGGACGGCGTGGGCCGACCGCCCAGAACTCCGATTCGCACCCGACCTGGTCCAGCACGTCCGTGAAAGCGGTCCCGACCACGAAATCGCCGCGCACGGCTTCTCACACGTCGAGTTCGGTCGACCGGAGACGACAGCAGCGACCGCACGCGCCGAGCTGGCTGCCTGCCAGCGCGCCGCCCACGAGTTCGGCATCGATCCGACGACGTTCGTCTTTCCACACAACAGCGTCGGTCACCGACGCGAACTCGCGGCTGCCGGCTTCGACTGTTATCGCGGCATCATTCCGACTGCGAAGGGTCACCATCGCAAACTGATGGACGCGATGGTCGGCTCTCCCGACCCCCGTCTGGTCACGCCCGCCGTCGACGACTGGGGGCTGGTCGATGTGCCGGCGTCGCTGCACCTGTTCAGTTTCGACGGCATCGCACGAGCACTGCTCGAACCGGCATTCGGTGACCCGGTCGTCTCGCACGTCGACCGCGGTCTCGACGAACTCGCCGACAGTGACCGAGTCTTTCACCTCCGGATGGAACCCAGCAGCGTCCGGCGCGAACGCGACGTGGAACGGCTCCGGCAAGTGTTCGCCCGAATCGACGAGCGTCGCGACGAAATAGACGTGACGACGATGGGGACAGTCGCCGGCCGGACCGTCGACGCACAGCTCCGCAACCGCGCGGGTGGGACTCCGTGAGCGACGCCTTCGAGGGGACGACAGCACTCGTGACTGGCGGCGCGGGTTTCATCGGCAGCCACATCGCGGCCGCGCTCGCGGAGCCGGCAAACGTCCGCGTTCTCGACGATTTCTCGTCCGGGTCGGTCGCGAACGTTCCGGGCGGCATTCGGATGCTGGAGGGGGACATCTGCGACGAGATGGTACTCGCGCAGGCAATGGAGGGTGTCGATGTCGTCTTCCACCAGGCGGGACTCGCGAGTGTCACAGCGAGTGTCGACAATCCGGTCGCGAGTCACCACCGAAACGCGACGGGAACGCTCGCGGTACTCGAAGCGGCCCGACGCGCTGACGCACGCGTAGTCCTGGCGTCGAGTGCGGCCATCTACGGTCCCCCGACGGAGTTACCCATCACAGAAGAGCATCCCAAGCGGCCGACAACGCCGTACGGTGTGGACAAACTGGCGGCCGACCGCTACGCGAGTATCTACGCCGACCGGTACGGGCTACCGACCGTCGCACTCCGTTATTTCAACGTCTACGGGCCTGGTCAATCGACGTCGGCAGCCGGCGTCGTCTCGGCATTTCTCGACCGCGCACGGTCCGACGACCCGATAACGATTCACGGCGACGGGACGCAGACGAGAGACTTCGTCCACGTTGCAGATGTCGTCCGTGCCAACCTCCTCGCAGCCCGGACAGACGCGTCTGGGACAGCATTTAACATCGGTACTGGAACGGGGACGTCCATCGCGGAACTCGCCGATCTGGTCAGGGACAGCGTCGACGGTGCTGTTCCAATCGAACACACAGCGCAACGCGAGGGGGATATCGACCACAGTAGAGCGGACATAACGCGAGCGAGCAACGGACTCGGATTCGACCCGAAGGTTTCACTCCGCGACGGTATCGCCGCACTGGCCGCTCAGCAACCGGTGGCAGACCACCCGGCACCGCCGTAGTGTCTGTGTAAGCAGATACTTCTCTCCGTGTGGTCAGACAGTATCCGGTAGCTGCTGTCGGTGAGTGGTGATAGTCGAGGTCTGAATTCTTGACAATCAATGATAAATCCGTGGTAATCACTGCCAAATTCAGTCGCGTCAAAACGTTAGCGGCGCAAGTTGGTTGGCGAATCCGTAGTACACTGGCAGAAACGGTGTAGGGATCTGGCATGCGATTGGTTAGCAACCGGACGGTACGTGTGACGAATCCGCGAGAAGGCTTTTTCAGGTAGGGAAAAACTACTCGGGTGGCGGCCGACCGAGCGCCGACCGGAGAACACATAACATGTCAGAGGCACGGCACAGACGAGACGAGACACGGAGGAATAATCTATGACGGGGAACACGCGGAACAGCTCTGATGGGGCGTTGCTGGAAGCGTTAGCGGAGACCGAGTGGGCTGACGTACCGACTGACCCCGACCTGCGACGGAATCTCGATTATAAACTCCGTGACTGGGAGGTGCTCCGACCCTCGGACGAAAGCGACCAGGTCGTGTTCCTCCCGGAGGACGAAGAGTTGTTGCGGAGCGAAGCGTTCGTCATCGCAGAGCAAGACGGGCTGTGCTCGCTCGAACAGCGTCGGTGAGTGTCGGCCCCCTACCTTTTGAAAGCGAGAGAGTCCCGCCGTTCACGACGCGGAGGATGTCATTCGACGGTAACGCTCTTGGCGAGATTCCGTGGTTTATCGATAGGGCGGTCGAGCAACGACGCGACCTGATAGGAGAGCAGTTGTAACTGCACGTTTGCGAGCACGCCGGCCAGGTCGGGATGCGTCGATGGTATCGTGAGATGGTCGTCCGCGACGGTACTGACCGGCGAGTCGGCTGCTGCCACGGCGACGACCGGGGCCTTGCGTGCGCGGGCCTCTTCGACGTTACTTCGAAGCTTCTCGTCGTTTCGACCGGTTGCGATAGCGAATATCGGTGTCTCGGGTGTCACCAGCGCCAGCGGGCCGTGTTTCAGTTCGCCAGCCGGGAACCCCTCTGCGTGCTCGTAGGAGATCTCTTTGAGTTTCAGCGCCGCTTCCAGTGCGACGGCCTGCGCGGTGTGTCGACCGATGAAAAAGTGTGCCTCGCTGGTCTGGTAACGGTGGGCTACCTGTTGGGCCCGAGACGTTTCCAGGACGTGTTCGACTTTGTTGGGCAGTGCGTGAAGTGCCCGAAAGAGCTCTGCGTCGTGGTCTGCGCTGTCCATGGTGTCGCGGACGAGCGCACGGATGAGACAGAGGAGCGTCGCAATCTGTGAGGAGAACGTCTTGGTCGCGGCGACGCCGATCTCCGGTCCGGCACGGATGAACAGCGCATCGTCACACGTTCGGGCGGCCGTCGACCCGACGACGTTCGTGACCGCGAGCGTTCGGATACCGCGCTCGATGGCGTCGTCGAGGGCGGCGAGCGTATCTGCCGTCTCGCCGCTTTGCGTGATACCGACGACGAGCGTGCCGTCGTCGGCCGGTGGCGGGTTGACCACGAACTCGCTGGCGCGGTGGACCGTGGTCCTCATCCCGCGTTCGGTCAGCACCTCCGCGGCGTAGAGACCTGCGTGATACGACGTGCCACACGCGACGAACTGCACTGTATCGATACTCTCGAAGGAACCCTCGGGGAAATCCTCCAGCGTAACCTCGCCTGTATCGGGATCGACGCGGCCGCGGATTGCCTGGCGAAGCGCCGTCGGCTGCTCGTGGATCTCCTTGTGCATGAAGTGGTCGTACTCACCTTTCTTCGCGTCTTCAGGAACCCAGTCGACAGTTTGAACCGACCGTTCGACACTGTTGCCATCGACATCCGTAATCTCGATTTCGTCGGTGGTCAGTTTGGCTACGTCACCGTCTTCGAGGTAGATAACGCGGTCCGTAAATTCGAGGAAGGCGGGGACGTCACTGGCCAGAAAGTGCGCGCCCTCGTCGATACCGAGTACGAGTGGCGACCCATCGCGGGCGGCGTAGATCGCGTCTTCGCCCTCGACGAGCATTGCAATCGCGTAGCTTCCGTCCAGCCGGGCAATCGCGCTCCGAAAGGCGTCCTCGGTCGAGGTCGCTTCCGGCAGGAACTCGGCGACGAGATGGGGCACGACTTCGGTGTCCGTATCGCTCTCGATATCGTGGCCGCGTTCGCGCAGCTCGGTCCGGAGCTCGTGGTGGTTCTCGATGATGCCGTTGTGAACCACGGCGATCTGGTTCTGGCAGTCGGTGTGTGGATGGGCGTTGGCGTCGGTGGGCGGCCCGTGCGTGCTCCAGCGGGTGTGGCCGATTCCCGCCGCACCCGTGAGATGCGTGCCGCGAACCCTCTCACAGAGATTGGACACCTCACCGCTGCGTTTGAACACGGCGACGCCTTCTCCGTTCTGTACGGCGAGCCCGGCGGAGTCGTACCCCCGGTATTCGAGGTTTCGCAGTCCCGCCAGAAGGTCGTCAGTCGTCTGTTCGCGACCGACACACCCGGTAATCCCGCACATCGTTACCACGCTCCCGCCGGCCCACCACTACTAGTCCCGCACAGGCACCCGAGGGCTGTTCGGCTGGACGCTGGCTGTGATCGCATATCACTCCGTTACCGGAGGTTTCGCCTTTGTTATGGGTCGGGTTGAAATTTCCAGCCTTCCGTTACCGTGGGTACCGGGAGTTTACTTCCCGATTGCTACAGGGTCACAGCTGCGCAATCGGGTCACGGTTGTCGGCCTGCTCCAGCTTCGTTACCTCTTCACTGGTTATTGCCTCCACGTAGTCAGTGACACTGATAGATTCGTCACCGACCGTACACGGGAACACCCCACAGATGTCTGTGTCAACTCTGACGCTTAGACACATCGAGGGGACGATCAGTTCATTGCTGGTCCGCTCGAGCATGGCAGAGTCAACGCTTTGTCGCTCGAAGGGGAGCGCCACGTCTTCTTGTTTGGATGCCCACTGCTCGAACTCCTCGATGTTGTCGAGCATCGACTCCGCGACGCTGGTCCCCGAACAGACGTCGCACAGACAGACACCGCCCCCCCAGAGGTTGACGCGATACGAGTCGATGTGGCCTGCAGACTGGAGGTCCTGTAGCTGACTGAAAAGTTGTTCTTGCCGCTGGCGTACACCGAGCGGTGGTGAGAGAGAGCGGACGAAAACATCAACCTCGACCTCGCCCTCGCCCTCGCTGCTTACGTGCTCGCGGTGGGCACTCAACCACCTCTCTGCTGTCGGATTATCCATGTCCATTGTATCACTCCGTATCCGCTATCGACAGTTTTGACACCACTGCAGTCGGTATTAAACCGAGAGAATCGTTCAACTTAGAAGGCCCCTTATAATCCAACCAACAGTCCCTTACCCGACGGTATTATTTTAATTATGAAATTTATCTTCCGCGAAAACACCGTCCTGACTTTCGAGCGATAAGGACAAAGTGAGTCGGTTTCGATTCGTTAAAACAAACTTACTTCTCCGAAACGACTCTCATACATACTACGTTCGTCATGTTCGATCACTGCGAATGCCTGAGCAGGTGGTAACCTCAGTGAAACAACTCTGTGCTCCTTCTTACTACCCTGTGATGGGACAATATGACTCTTCGTTTCGTCGAGTAGGGGATGACTCACGCAACCTATCCGGTCAGTGCCTGTTTCTCCTCGTTCGTAGTTGGCCGGACTCTCGACGGTCACGTTCGAGTCTGTCGTGAGACTGTGCTGGGTGGTACTGATTGCTTTCGTGTTCGAATTGCTTGTCTATTCATGTTATTACTGTTTCATAGCCCAGAGTAGATGCAAAATATTCACCGATCACCTGCCAAAGAGCAAATGTGGTGGTAGAGTGCTGTATACTCCGTGACTACTCCCAATCTTGTTGGAAGCGATATTTTAGCCTATATATCATAAAACAAATACAACAGTATTATAACCACCGACGTAGCAATTTCGGGTATTACAATGGTGGACAATGAATCGGCTGTTGGTGCAGAGACGACTTCTACAACGGGGACAGTCAGTCAGACTTACGACTGGTCAGCGACACATCCGAGCACGGCCGTCGTCGAAACTGTATCCGCAGCAACAGATACTGAACCGACAAACCTCGACACGCTCCAGTACGCAATCGACGCTGACGCACTCGATACGATCCTGCAGGATTCTGAGTCGGATTCGTTCGAGGTCTCCTTCAAGTACGCCGGAACCGGCGTCCTCGTCTCCGGTGACGGCACTGTCCGCGTGGCACTCGACTGATTTTCGGTACGCAATCAGGAGGTCGGGGAGAGTGGATTCGGCAGAAATGAGCTCATTGTAACATGTATGTCCACTCATTAATTCCTGGTTACATGTACATCCGGTCCTCCGGGAAGTCGCGGTCCTTGTTTTCGGCCTCGATGCGCGTCGCGAGTTCTTCGTAGTAGCGGTGAAACTCCGCGGATTGTGCCTCTAACTGTGTTGTGTCGATTCGCACGTCGAAATGGTGGTCGACGGCCTCGAGGAGACGCAGTGCGGCATCGAAATCCGGGCCCGGTGGATGAGCTGGTGTCACGTAGACGCCGGTTTTCAGCGAATCTGAGCCGATGCCGTCTTGCAAGAGCGTCCCGGGAACGCCGTCGAGAAAGCCGCCGCTGAGGCGCTTGACACCGGCGTCTTCGAGCGTCGAAAGCGGGTAGTCCTCGGTTGCGATCGAGAAGACGGCGTGATCCTCTGGTCCGTGTGGGTACGGGATGCCGTAGAGGATCGTTATCTCCTTGATGCCGTGGTCGGTCGCTAGTTCGCCGATCGCCTCGGCGAACCTGTCCCCGATTTCGAGCGGTAGGAAGCGTTCACTGACGACCATGGTCGGTCCCGATTCGCTCGTGTAGAGGCGACTCGGATACCGGGGAACGCCTTCGTTGAACGGGGTGATGGTCGGCAAGTCGTGAACCCTCACGTATCCGGCCTGTCTCGTCTGTCCTTCGGTAACGAGGTAATCGGCGGCGATGAGGCTCGCCATCCCGGGACTGGAGTACCCGACGAGTAATCTGTCCCCGAGGACTGCGTCGTCATCGACGTGAAACTCGAAACGGGGGTTCGCTGGCATACCGTTACTGACGGTTGGTCTTCACATAAACGAGTGGCCACAATGTGCCGTCGAGAGCGCTTACTCCGCGCTCCAGACCACTTCTTCGGTGTGGTCGGTCGGTGACTGGAGGCTCACGCTGTGGCGGGTGTGTCGGGTGTGTGTCTCGGCCCAGCGTCGCGCTGGTTGTTCCGAGAGAAATCGCTCCTCGTCGGGGCAGTTACGGCAGTCGGCAATCCACGGGGTCACGTCGTCGGGGAAGTGGCCGGTGTGGCGGTGATGGTCGAGTGCGAACTGTTCGAGCGCGCGGTTTCCGACCTTGAGGTCGTCGAGTTCGTAGTCCAACTCCCACGAGCGACCGCACCGCGAACATGTCACAGCGGGAGCGTCTCCCGGGTCCTCGGGCAGTGAGTCGAATACGTCGTCTTGCTCTGTGGTATCGTCTTCCTCGTGGTCGACCATACACAGTTGTACCTTCTCTGGCGGTTTCAATATATCCTCGCTCGACGCGGAGCAGTGGGTCTTTGCCAGGGCGGAGCCAACATCGGCTCGTGCGCGTAATCGAGTTCCTCTATGATTCCGAGCGGGCAAGCGAGACGGGTGAACGCGTCGCCGAGCACGTCAGGGCGCGTCCAGAGAGCGTCGAGATCGTCGACCTCGGTGTGGGAAATCGCGCGGACGCACAGCGGGAGGCCATGCTGTCGGTCGGCGATGCGACCCGCATCGGAACGAAACCCGACGCCCTCTTCGATGGCGATGGGAACCCTGATTTCTCGGATGGGGTCGTCATTACTGAGGACGACCGCGGCCGGCGGGAACTGGCAATCGGCGAGGCTGCACTGGAGCTACTCGACCAGGAGTGACAGGAAAGAGGTTTGTATCGCCGTCACCCAGCGACGGTATGGTCGAGAACGTTATCTGGCCGGCCTTTCTCGATTCGGACTGTACCCGGAGCGAGGGGCGGCGGGTATCGAAGGAACTCGCAGTTGCTGAGCCGACCGTCGACGAAATCGCACAGGCGGTCCAGCAGGTGGGATACGACGCCGTCATCGAGCGCGACAAGACCTATCCCCGCGAGTACGAACCGCGCGGGCGCGTTCTCGTGAAGGGTGCCGACGACGCGAGCAAGACCGACCTTCTGGGGGCCGTCGCGGCCTATCTGGATGTTATCCGCGGATGAAGCGCCTCGGTGAAGTGGTCCGAACGGCACAGGGGGTCGTTGTCGTCCGGAGCCCGGATGACTCGATGCCCGCTATCGGCACGAGCGTCGTCGACGAGTCGCTGGCCGATGTGGGACGGGTCGTCGACGTGTTCGGACCGGTCGACCGGCCGTACGTCGCCGTTTCGCCCGACGACGACGTTCGCATCGCTGCGCTCGTCGGGTCGAAAGTCTACGCTCGCGACGGCTCCTGAGGCTGGTTGACTGGCTGTCGAAACCCTGAAACCGCTCTCAGTCGAGTAGCCGAGTATGGACCAGCGCCGGCGTGCGTTTCTCGCGAGTGGGGCAATCGTAGGTATCTTCCTCGTCGTGCAACTCGGCGCACTCGCCATCGTCGAACCGTTCAAAGCACAGAACTACCAGTTCGTCGAGGACACCTCCGACCCGACCAACAGCCTCGTCTACATCGGTGCGATTCTCGTCGCCACTGCCCTGATGCTCGCCGCGATAAAACTCGACGTGGATATCCTCCTCCGCGGATTCGTCGTCTTCTCCGGGGCGTACGTCGCCTTCTACGTCTTCCAGGTTCTCCTTCCACCGGTAACTGTTTCTGTCGGGGGCGCCGCCATCCCTGCTGTCGCAGTCGGAATGGCCGCGGTGCTCGGCCTCGCACTCTGGTTCTATCCGGAGTGGTACGTCATCGACGCCGCAGGGATCCTGATGGGTATCGGTGCCGCCGGTATCTTCGGCATCAACTTCGGGATTCTCCCCGCTCTCGTGTTGCTATCGGTACTCGCCGTCTACGACGCCATCAGCGTCTACGGCACCGAACACATGCTCACGCTCGCCTCCGGTGTCATGGAGATGCGTGTCCCCATCGTACTCGTCATCCCGCTCTCGCTGTCGTACTCGTTCCTCGATGCCGATATGTCCGCCGGCGATTCCGAAGACGACGAGAACGCGAAGTCCGGCGAGAGTGACAAATCGGAAGGGAACGAGCTGTCCGGCGAAAATCCCGACAGAATGGCTGGGGAGACGGACGCGGACACCGATGAGAGCGGAGACGACGGTCACCAGATCGGGGACCGTGACGCACTCTTCATCGGACTCGGTGACGCAGTGATTCCGACGGTTCTCGTTGCCAGCGCAGCCTTCTTTATTACCGGTGTCCCGACGCTGTCGCTGCCGGGACTCTCGATTCCGCTCCCTGCAGGAACGGCGATGATTGGGACCCTCGTCGGACTCGTCGTTTTGCTGTGGATGGTGTTGAAAGGCCGCGCGCACGCGGGTCTTCCCCTGTTGAATGGCGGTGCAATCTCCGGCTACCTTATTGGGGCCGTTCTGAGCGGGATTCCACTGCTCGAAGCGCTCGGCCTCGCGGGTCTTTTCTGACTGTTACCGACTGGGCATCGCATCGCTGGCCGGCGAGAATGGTAACGTCGTCCCCAGCCCCGCTTCCTGTGCCTTCTCGTAGAGCATGTACGCTGCGGCGACCGTCTCGATGCCCGTTCCGCCACTGTCGAACAGCGTAATCTCCTCGTCGCTGGTACGGCCGTCGGCGACGCCCGCGACGACTTCGCCCAGTTCCGCGTGGACGTGGTCTTCGTCGATAGCTCCTTCCTCACGCGCCTGGATGTAGGCCCCAGCGTCCTGCTCGATACGCGCTCGGAGGTCGGGGACGTACGTCGACCGGACGACTGTTGTCGCGTCGATTTCTCGTTTCTGCCGGTCGTATTGCCCCATCGCGGTGACGTGGGTCCCCGGATCGAGCAACTCTCCGTCGAACACCGGCTCACTTGCCGTCGTTGCCGTGATGACGATGTCCGCTCCTTCGATAGCAGCTTCCACGGAGTCGACGGCAGCGACACTGGTCTCAAGACGGTCATCCATCGACTCGGCAAACGACGTTCTGCTCTCGGCTGTCGGAGAGAACACCGAGACGGAGTCGAGGTCACGAACTGCCGCGGCCGCGAGCAACTGTCCGCGTGCCTGTGACCCGCTGCCGACGAGCGCCAGGTCCGTCGCGTCATCGCGAGCGAGCGCGTCGATAGCGACCCCGCCTGCTGCGCCGGTTTTCGAGGGGTTCATACTCGCCCCGTCCAGGAGCGCGAGCGGTTCACCGCTCTCGGCGTCGAACAGCGGGAGAAAGAAGTGGGCGTCCCGTGCGCCGAACCCGGCGGCGTAGTTGTAGCCGCCCATCGCGCCAGTCTCCGGGAGAATCGCGAAGTAACCGGTCAGAAAGCCCGGCGGGTCGGCACTATCGAGGCGTGTCCGTGGCTCGGCGGGTGCACCGTTGCCTCGCTGCCGGTACCCCTCACGAACGGCGGAAACGTACTCGGCTGGTGTCGCGAGCTCCGCCAGTTCGTCGCTCGTCAGAAACAGTGTCTCGACATCGGGTGACATACCAACCGGTAGCAGGTGTCGACTCTTGAAAACTGCGACCCCGCCTGTCAATCGGCTGCAGGAATGGGACCGTCGGTTTGCGCCGCGGAGTCGGTCCCCGCGGTGGACTGTGCGGATCGTTGGACGGGTGCGCGGACGAACAGCGCGTGGCCGACCAGCGGCAGGGTGAGCCCGCCACCGGCGAAGATGGCGAGCGACGTCGCAATCCCTGCCAGCGAGAGCAGGCCGGTGACCCCGACTATCGTCAGCGGAATCAGCCCGAGAATGTAGTCGTAGTACTCAACCATGATACAGTATACCAAATGGAAGATTGTGATATAAGTGTTTCCCATAGGCACAGTATACAATTTATCGTAGGCACTAGATATTTACCCTGAATAATTGGAATAACCACTCATAACTTATGAAAATTATGTCGAGTGCCGATCGGGTGTGTTGGGGCGGTATCGTCTGGCCAGGTCTCCTGTCGCCGGTGGCGGGGGACCGAACTCAGTGATGAATCGACTACTTTCGAATCTGATAGCATCGCACACCGGGACGGGACAGGCGCGAGACTAAACACTGAATCAGTTTTCAAAGGCGATAATTGCGGGGGAGTACTTATTTATTACTGTGGGTGACGTTGTCATGGAGAAACAGCAACGACCTCCGGCCAGACCACTGGACATTCATGACCATGAACGCACCTGACGAGACCGACGACCGAGCCGCAGGCGGTGACCAGACTACCCGGTACGCGGAGTTGAATATCGGGGACGAGGAGTTCGTAATCTACGACCGGGAGAACCACCAGGCGTGGATTCAGTCGACCGCCATCGTCACAGCTGACGACCTGCGCTGAGTGCAGGTACCCAGACGGGGTCGCTGATACTGGTACCGGTTCCTTCTGAACGGAGCCAAGATAGAGACGTTCGCTACGAATTCGACCGTCATTCGTCTATCCGTTCTGTTCTACTCGCGATCACTGCGGCGAGCGCCCGCCAACCGACGAGGAGCGTTCCGCCGACGACGAACGTCACGAGTACGAACGTCGGCGCCGCAGTTCCGGTAAACAGTGACGACGCACGCAGCCCCATCCCAATCAGGAGCGCTAGAATCCACGCGGGGAGGGCCCAGCTGATTGCCCGTCGCGGCGTCAGGACTGCGTCGCGGGTGTAGAGCCCACCGATCAGTGCGGCGATTGCCCAGCCGATGAGAAACGGTGCCAGCGTGTCCAGGAACCCGAGAGGGTCACCGATGGGCTGTCCCATGTGTTCCTGCCGTCCGGCGGCGATAAACGTCGCTATTGCAAGGACATCTCCAACTACCAGGCCGGCCGCGAGCGAGGTCGGCTCGACCCGTGACCGGAAGTAGGAGGTCGTGCTCATACGTACTCACTCGAACTCCTCCGCCTTGGAGTTCCCGTTCTCCTGTCGGGCCAGACCGACGACCGTGTAATCGAAACCGCGGTCGATGATCTGCCCGTCCAGGCCGACTGCGTCGATTTCCGCCCGGAGTGCCGTCGGGCTGTAAAACGTCGAATCAAACCCCCAGAACTGTTCGGCGACGACGAGTGCGCGCCCCCGGAGAGTGGTCGGGTCGAATTCCCGGATGACGAGTACGCCACCCGGTCGCATTACTCGCTTGGCTTCCTGCAAGACGCCACGTTGATCTGCGATGTGGTGAAGTGCGTCAGAAACGACGACTGCATCGACTGACGCTGTGCGAATCGGGAGTTGTGACCCGTCAGCACAGACCGCCTCGATATCGTGTGTCCGTGCCTGGACGAGCATTCCCCGTGCAGGGTCGACGACCACCCGACAGTCAGCATCGATTGCCCGCACCGCACGGCCTGGACCGCCGCCAACGTCGACGACGCGTTCGACTGGTCGCTTTGCACGAGCGAGCGCCGCACGTAGTTTCGACCGCTTTGCTGCCGGCATCACAGCGTCGTAGAGTCGAGCGAAGCGGTCGAACGTCGAAACGTCGCCTACAGCCATATGCGTACGTCGGACTCCGGCCCCTAAACGCTGCGCCCACCGGTGGGCACTTTGGGCTGGCGGTCCACTATCACATATGGAGTTTGCACTGCTCGGCTGGCCCGAGGACGGCCCGACGCTCCGCCTTGATCACGAGCAGTTCAGCTACGCCGGGAAGTTCGTCATGTCCACGACGGGCAAAGCCGTGGTGCGGACCGGTCCCGCGACCCGTTCCGACCCTGCCGAGAGCCGATACGACAGTGACGTTCTCGCAGCCGTCGCCTTCGACGCCGACCGAACAGACGCGACGACACTGCGCTGTCGCTACATCACTGTTCGGCGTGACTGCCGCGGGGAAGGCATCGGTCCGCGTCTGCTCCGATTTGTCTCCGAGCACGCACGCCAGCGGGGATACGACCGTCTCTCGATTGCCGTCAACAATCCATACGCCTACGAGGCCGCCTACCGCGCGGGATTTGCCTACACGGGCGAGACGACTGGACTCGCTGAACTGGTCTGTTCGTACCCGCCTGCGGATGCTAGCCACAAACGATATCAAGACGGACTGGACCGCTATCGCGAACGCAATCTCACTGACGCAGAAGAACAGTTTCTCGCGACGAGAGATGAACTCCCCGGGACGGTCCCCTCCCCACTCTGAATTATATCGGCTGTGACTCGAACAGTCGCGCGTCACAGTCCGTACAGGAGACGGCTGCGACCTGGTGGGTCGAACAACACGACTCGACGGTGTCGGTCCCGAACTCGGGGATTCCGCCACACTCCGGGCAGGTGTCGATGAACAGTCGGATACCGTTTAGCAGTTGGCTCTGCTCATAGACGGGCAACTGCTCCCAGTTGCGATACCGATCTGCGAGGACGTTCGCGGCACCGAGGTCCGCCAGAAACGCCGCCTCGGACTCCCACTTGCCGACGACGCGCTCGTTGACCGATGCCTGGAACGCGTCGCCGAACTCCTCGAACTCGACGGTCCCTTCGTCGATGTCAAGCAGGTCCAGCAGTCGCTCTCGACTCACGTCCTCGGCTTTGATTCGGTCTATTTCGTCGTTCCAGTCGGCCCGGAACGTCTCCGTGAGACAGAGGTCGTCTCCCTCCGGACAGGGTTCGAGCGCACCGACCTCCTGGAGTGCCACTTCGGGGTCGAGGTCGCTGTCGTACGTTGTCCCTGCTGCCGGCCCCTTTCCGAACAGCGAGAGCAGCCACGGCGGGAAGTACCGCTTGGTCAACTCCGGCGTCCCCGGAACGAGGTATCCCCGAAAATAAATCGCGGCGACACTCACGAGGAAGACGCCGCCACCGATGGCGGTACCCGTTGTCACCGAACTGCTCGTTGATAGCGCTGCCCCCACGGCGACACTCACCACCGCTGCGATGAGTCCGTTCACTATTGTACACGGCAGACACCGGTTCTCACCGGTGTATTCCGGGTTCTTGAATCGCGTTAGCACACCACCTGTCTCTCCCATGTCGACTGCTTTCGAGGGCGGTCGTTTTCAGCGTTTCTCTTGGCGGGGGCGACGGGCTACTCAGTCACGATTTCGGAGTTTGTCGACTCGGTCTTCTAAATGCTCAGCTTTGAACGTTAGTGTCGGCTGTTGAGTGAACGAAAAGATGGTCGATCTCTTGCATAAGGTCATCGACGCCACGATCATCGTTGTCTCGAACCCACGAGAGAAGGTTGTACACGGCTTCTTT
>NZ_JBBENW010000018.1:0-79294 GCF_037645885.1 Salinibaculum salinum
GCTGCACCGGGAGAAGTTGTCTCCCGGGCTCCGGACGCTCGTCCGGAATACCATGTGTCGGTCAAACCAATATGTACGTGCAATCCAGTTTACGCCTGAACCCGAATCAACGGGTCAGTGCGTCCTATGCGTATGAATGGTGGCTTCGGTCAGTTAGTTCTCGCGGGCTAAACACCTCGTTACCTCGGTGCGTACACCCCGAGTCTATCGAACTCGTCTTCTACGAGAGACCTCGACGGTACCTCTTTTCCAGGTGGGTTTCGAGCTTAGATGCGTTCAGCTCTTACCCCGTGTCGCGTAGCTACCCGGCAGTGCCCTCTCGGACAACCGGTACACCAGTGGCGACCAACCGTAGTTCCTCTCGTACTATACGGTCGTTCCCGTCAGGTACCAAAACACCCCCAATAGATAGCAGCCGACCTGTCTCACGACGGTCTAAACCCAGCTCACGACCTCCTTTAATAGGCGAACAACCTCACCCTTGCCCGCTTCTGCACGGGCAGGATGGAGGGAACCGACATCGAGGTAGCAAGCCACTCGGTCGATATGTGCTCTTGCGAGTGACGACTCTGTTATCCCTAAGGTAGCTTTTCTGTCATTTTTGGCCCGCATCAAGCAGGCACAAAAGTTCGCTAGACCACGCTTTCGCGTCAGCGTTCCTCGTTGGGAAGAACACTGTCAAGCCATCTTTTGCTCTTGCGCTCTTCGCCGGGTCTCCGTCCCGGCTGAGATGGCCTTGGGGCGCGCTCGATATCTTTTCAAGCGCGTACCGCCCCAGTCAAACTGCCCGGCTATCGGTGTCCTCCTCCCGGAGTGAGGGTCGCAGTCACTAACGGGTAGTATTTCACTGATACCTCGGTGGCCCGCTAGCGCGGGTACCTGTGTAACGGCTCCTACCTATGCTGCACATTAGCGACCACGTCCCAGCGACAGCCTGCAGTAAAGCTCTATAGGGTCTTCGCTTCCCCTTGGGGGTCTCCAGACTCCGCACTGGAACGTACAGTTCACCGGGCTCGACGTTGGGACAGCGGGACTCTGGTTGATCCATTCATGCAAGCCGCTACTGAAGCGGCAAGGTACTACGCTACCTTAAGAGGGTCATAGTTACCCCCGCCGTTGACGGGTCCTTCGTCCTATTGTACTAGGTGTTCAGATACCCGCACTGGGCAGGATTCAGTGACCGTACGAGTCCTTGCGGATTTGCGGTCACCTATGTTGTTACTAGACAGTCCGAGTCCCCGAGTCACTGCGACCTGCTCGTTTCCCGAGCAGGCATCCCTTCTTCCGAAGGTACGGGACTAGATTGCCGAATTCCCTAACGTCGATTGTTCCCGACAGACCTTGGCTTTCGCTGCCTGAGCACCTGTGTCGGATCTCGGTACGGACATCATACTCGTCTTTTCACGGGCTCTAGGTACGGCCGGCTTGCGCTATCTCACCCTTCGTCCGCTTCGTGCCATTACGGCTTCCACGGAGTTCGGTGATTCGACCGGGCGAAAACCCGGTCCGGACTTCCCCAAAGCGTCGACTTTCACTGTATGATGGTACTGGAATATTAACCAGTTTCCCTTTTGTCACATTCGAATTGCGGTGTGACTTAGGACCGACTAACCCTCGGCTGACGAACAGTGCCGAGGAACCCTTGCTCGTAAGGTCGTCGGGATTCGCACCCGACTATCGCTGCTACTGTGACCAGGATTTTCGTATCCAATCGGTCCACGCGAGTTCTCACCCGTGCTTCCATCCAATCGGATCGCCGACCTACTCGGTCAGGAATGTCATTCCTGCGGCCAGGTCTTGGTGGTGGACTTGAGCCCTGATCATTTTGGGCGCCTCGAACCTCGGCCGGTAAGCTGTTACGCTTTTCTTAGAGGGTAGCTGCTTCTAAGCTCACCTCCCGGCTGTTTAGGGCTCGAGACTACCTTCAGAGGATTGCACTTAGTCCACACTTGAGGACCTTAACCTAGCACTGGGTTGTCTCCCTTACGGTACACAGGCTTACCCCGCGCACCGGACTCCCCGCGTCGACAGCGTCCGTGAGTTCGGAGTTTGACAGCCGCGCCGACCTCTCTCGAGGGCGGACACGGCAATCAGTCTCTCTACCTCACGAACTACCTCAACGGAGGTCATGCTTCGACATGTTTCGGTCGGAACCAGCTGTTGCCGGACTCGATGGGCCTTTCACCCCTACACGTAGGTCACGGGAGGGTATTGTAAGACACCAGCCCTAACAGGCTTCCACGTGCCTTTCGGCACGCTTCACCTTGCCCACGCGTAGATCGTCCGGTTTCGGGTCGTGTCAACGGGGCTCCCCGCGCTTGAACACGGTGGCCCTGGTGCAAAGCACTGCGGCCATATTGGTTTCCCTGCGCCTCCCCCGATACTCGGGTTAGACTCGCCTCGTAGACACACTCCCTGGTTCGTTTTTCAAAACGTACGACGGAACATCGGCTTCCTGTGAGTCCTACTGGAGAGTCACCTCTCGGTCGTTTATCACAGGACCTTGTATGCCCCGTCGCTCCATCGCCATTTGATTTCAGGCCCTATTTCACCTCCCTTCGGAGGGTACTTTTCAGCGTTCGCTCACGCTACTTGTTCGCTATCGGTCTCGAGTCGTATTTAGCCTTGGCAGTCGATGCCTGCCATATTCACGAGGGATTTCCAACCCCCGATACTCGGGTACTGACTCACGCCATAGTAGGCCTCAGTACGGGGCTTTCACCCTGTTTCGCGCTCCATTCCAGGAGACTTCTTGAGACGGTTCCGGCGATGAACATCAGCCCACACACCACATTGCCCGAAGGCTTCGGTTTGGGCTGTGTCGCGTTCACTCGCGGTTACTGACGACATCACATTGCGTTTTCTTTTCCTGCCGGTACTGAGATGTTTCAATTCCCGGCGTTCCCCATTGCGCAAAGCAATTGCGATGAGGATTCCTATTCGGAGATCCCAGGTTCTTCGCCTCCGTGCGGCTCCCCTGGGCTTATCGCAGCTTGGCACGTCCTTCATCGGCGCTCGAGCCGAGCCATCCACCAAATGGCATAGTAGCCATTCGATGCGGAACTGAGCAAAGCTCAGCTCCTAATAGTCGGACACACGTTCCACGATGAAACGGGTCCAGTTGACGTCTGGATTGCACGTACACACGGTCGTCATCGTTCACACGCAGGGGTAACTGCGGCGACTCGTACCCTTCCCAACCGCGCTTTCGCGGGATGGTGCATTGGTTAGTGCGGACGGACGTTCCGTCCGCGGGAGTGACCAGCTCGGAATCGAACCGAGGCCACTGTCTCGCGACAGCGCTCTACCACTGAGCTACCGGCCATCCCTCCGAAGAGGGAAATAAGCCTTGACAGTCCAGTATCCAGCCAGAACGGCTGGCTGTCACCGATGCCTACCACGGGAAGTGATAGGACTTGTGGGCTGGGGCGAACCCCAGTCCCGGTCGTTAGGAGGTGATCCAGGTCCAGATTCCTCTAGACCTACCTTGTTACGACTTAAGCCCCCTTGCGAAGCCCAGATTCAACCATCGCATGATGGCTTCATCCGGACCTCACTCGGGTGCTTTGACGGGCGGTGTGTGCAAGGAGCAGGGACGTATTCACCGCGCACTTATGATACGCGATTACTACCGAATCCAGCTTCATGAGGGCGGGTTTCAGCCCTCAATCCGAACTACGACCGAGTTTAGGGGATTAGCGCTCCCTCTCGAGATTGCAACCCTTTGTCTCGGCCATTGTAGCCCGCGTGTTGCCCAGCACATTCGGGGCATGCTGACCTACCGTTGCCCGCGCCTTCCTCCACTTTAGCAGCGGCAGTCCTCCTAGTGTACCCAACCACCACAAGGGTGTTGCTGGCAACTAGAAGTGCGGATCTCGCTCGTTGCCTGACTTAACAGGATGCCTCACGGTACGAGCTGACGGCGGCCATGCACCTCCTCTCAATGGCTCCAATAAGGTCATCAACCTGATATTCACTGCACATTGTCGGTGCTGGTGAGATTTCCGGCGTTGAGTCCAATTAAACCGCAGGCTCCTCCGGTTGTAGTGCTCCCCCGCCAATTCCTTTAAGTTTCATTCTTGCGAACGTACTTCCCAGGCGGCCCGCTTCCGTCTTCACTGCGGCACAGCGCAGGCTCGTAGCCTGCGCCATACCTGGCGGGCATCGTTTACGGCTGGGACTACCCGGGTATCTAATCCGGTTCGAGACCCCAGCTTTCGTTCCTCACTGTCGGATCCGTGCTCTCGAGGTGCTTTCGCCATCGGTGGTCCGTCCAGGATTACGGGATTTCACTCCTACCCCGGACGTACCCCTCGAGTCTTCCGGTCCCAAGCTGGTCAGTTTCTGCCGGACGCCGACGTGTTAGGCACGTCGATTTCCCGACAGACTTGACTAGCAAGCTACGAACGCTTTAGGCCCAATAAGATCGGCCATCACTCGAACTGCCGGTATTACCGCGGCGGCTGGCACCGGTCTTGCCCAGTTCTTATTCGTACACCACCTTACGGTGTACAAAAGCGAGGACTGTATGCCCTCGCACTCGGAGTCCCCCTATCGCACTGTCGTGCAGTGTAAAGGTTTCGCGCCTGCTGCGCCCCGTAGGGCCCGGTATCTTGTCTCAGATACCGTCTCCAGGCTCTCGCTCTCACGACCTGTATCGATTATGGGCACGGTGGGCCATTACCCCACCGTCTACCTAATCGACCGCAGCCACATCCTACAGCACAAACGCATTTCCCGCTCTCTGCTGTTCCAGCGTGAGAGCAGTATCCAGGATTGGCCTCAGTTTCCCGAGGTTATACTGGTCTGTAGGGTAGTTTGGCCACGTGTTACTGAGCTATATGCCACGAGTATGAACTCGTGCGACTAGCATGGCTAAATCGGACTCCGATAGCAATGGCCTCCGGCAGGATCAACCGGAATGTTCCCTGATAATCAGGGGGCTGGCGGAGACACGCTATGTCTCTGTCCGTCAGTTGGTGACAGTACATCGAACAAATCGATAATACATCACCGAACTGTCAAGGCTTACATCAGATACCATCTGTACGGGGTCACCGCAGGGGTGGAATCCTCATCTTTCGTCGAGCCCCACGATCGCTCGTGGGAGCCAGAGAGACTGCGGCTGCAATCTCTCTGTCACATCGCCATCATCGACGGAGAAATTCCGTCTAGAGCGTGATGGCGTAGCGGGCGACCCCGCCATGCGCCATCTTTCGTGTGCATTCCATTCGATGGGAGGTGTATATAAATATGCGTCGATAGAGCAGGCCGTATGAGAACTGAGACCACAATACGTAACGGCTCTTTACATATTCTAAATATATAATGGAAGTTGATACTATGTGGGTGACTATGCCTGGCGTACCATCGAGCGAAGCGGTCCGTTCGTAGCCACTGCTCCGGTACTCGTCGCTCACGAATTCGTTGCACGTTCCGACACACGGCGGAGACAGTGCTGGCCTGTTCCGGCTACCAGTTGATATCGTTGCATTGCCAGCCCCCAGTATGAGCGACCACGTTCACCCCCTATCGGATGCACCGAACTGGGATAATCCGGATTACTGTCCAGTTTGCGGGCAGCCACTCTCAGACGGAGGGGCTGGATTCGTCGACCACAGTCAGCAAGAAGCAACCGACACCTGCCAGGAGCGATTTGAGACGTGGCGCGAGAACATCGCAGGCGACGTAAACGGAGAGTGGGGCGGCTAATCTCGTCGACAGAGTCGCCTACGGGCTTGTCGACGATGAATAGCTGTATACCGAAGTTTTCCCGTCGGATACGTCGTTATCCAGTGCCTCATTTGGAATCGGTTTCCCGTAGATTTCACCAGTATAAACGAGAGCAGAGAGATGACTTTTCACAAACGCCTCGTACATCGATTTATTCGCTTGCTGTACTGTGACTTCTCCAAGGATTTCTCCGATTTCACCATCTACGTCGGGGACTTCGAAAACGTCGACACCGAGTATCTCTTGAGATATCTCGTTTACTGTATAGGCCTTGTCGGGATTGTCCTTGAAGAACTCCAGTATCTCAGTACGCGTGGATCCTGCACGGTCGGTTGATTGCCACACTTCAGAATTGGTATCAATTGGCATACCAATCATCAGGCAGCCTGTCAAATAAACCCTTGCCACCATGACCCGATTCAACTGCTTGGGTTGCAGAATTTTTGGGTCTGGTTTTTCATCCAGTACGAAACGGGGTGCGGCTGTCGGAAGACGAGCGAAATGAGCCTTCCGTAGCCCAACTCTTCACACGTCGTTCACGAATTCGTCCCGATGAAGAAGTGGAACCGTCGAGAACTCGCTATGCTCGTTCTTGTACTCTCATTTTTGCTCCGCAAAAAGTGGGACCGCCGAGATTCGAACTCAGGTCCGACGGACCCCATCCGCCGAGGATACCGCTACCCCACGGTCCCGCACTCGGGGAGAGTACTGTCCCGGGATTAAGCCCTTCGATTCGCCCGCCGTTCAGACCAGTACCCGTTCGAGTCTGACGACGAGTCCACTCGCTGCGTCGGGGTCGGCGACGAGCGTTCCGAGACAGACCGCTGCACCGTTTGGCGTCTCACAGACGACCGGTTCGTCCTCGGTCGGGACCGCACCGCCGGTTTCTGCTGGGGTAGCGTCGATAACTCCCGGTGCGTACACTTGCGCACCCTCTGCAACCTCGCGGGCGGCACTGGGCGCGATAGTCACGCGCGGGAGTTCGACAAGCGCACGCTCGGCGGGGTCGACCACCGATCGGAGCGAAGACGTATCGCCGTCCTCGGTCCAGAACGCGAGCGCGTCGGCGAGGTCCTCCATCGTCACGAGCGCGCTATCGTCGAACGTGCCGGTCGCCGTCCGGCGGAGCGCACCCATGTGCGCGCCCGTCCCGAGCGCGAGGCCGATGTCGTGACACAGTTTTCGAATGTACGTCCCCGATTCACAACGCACGCGCAAGAGGACCTGTCGGCTGTCCCGTTCGAGCACAGCGAGGTCGTGAATTTCCCGGACGCGCAGGTCGCGGCGGACGGCGCTCTTTCGCGGCGGTTTCTGATAGAGCGGTCCGACGAACTCCGAGAGGACGGCCTCGAAGTCGGCCGGTGGTTGGCCGTGGAGTTCCAGGACAGTCACGTACTCTTTGATGCTGTCGTCGAAGACCCGCGCACACCGGGCGGCGTCGCCGAGCAGGATCGGGAGACAACCGGTGACCTTGGGGTCGAGCGTCCCGCCGTGGGCGACCCGCCCGAGGCGCTCGTCGACACCGGCAGCGGCGAGACGGTCGTCGACCATGTCCCGGACCCAGCCCGCGACCTGGTGGGCCGACGGCCCCGGTGGTTTGTCGAGGTTGACGACGCCAAATGAGAGGAGGGCAGCCGGCGAACGCTCGGCGGGCGGGCCACGGAGCATGTTCAAAAGTCGTATGTGACGCCGCTAACTGGGTATTTACCCTCGTCAGCGTCCGCATCGTAGTTCTCAATGGCGTCGGCCACGAGCGTGAGGACGCCCTCGGGACCCCAGCGTGCGGTGTTGATGACGAGGTCGTAAATCGAGCGGTCGTGGATGTCGATGCCGTAGTACTCCTGGTAACGCAGCGCTTCGCTGTCGGCACGGGCCCGTGTCTCCTCGCGGGCCTGGTCGACTGGCTTCTCCTCGCGCTCGGCAATTCGGGTGGCACGCACGTCGATGGGTGCGTCGAGCCAGAGACGGAGGTCTGCGTAGTCGCCGGCCATCCAGCCCGCGAGTCTCGATTCGAGAACGAGGTCGTCGCTGTCGCGAGCGGTCGAGCGAAGACGGTGGTCCAGGTCGCGGTCGATCTGGTCGTCTTCCTCCGCGAGTTTGTTCAGTTCCAGTGGCGAGAGGTCGCGTTCGGCCGCAATCTCTCTGAAGATATCCCCACCAGAGAGATGGTCGTACCCCAGTCGGTCTGCCAGCGTCGCGGCGAGTGTGCTCTTGCCGCTGCCGCCCGGACCGGAGACGGTAATCAACATAACCCACCTCCGTCGGTGGGACTAAAAGAGGTTGCGAGTTGCCGCGATCAGGTCGGCGACGTCTGGACGTTCAGCGCTTTGCGGAGTATCTGGTTGAACCCCATCGAGCAGAGGAAATACCAGATGAGCCAGAGCTGAATCGGGCCGAGCACGCTAGTCCGCCAATTCGCTATCTCGCCGAAGATCGGCAGGACCATCGCCGGGCCGGTCACGCTCACGCCCACGTCCAGCACCATCCAGTACAGCCAGAGGAAGACGGGAATCGTCAGGAGCATAATCCAGACCATCGGGCGAAACTGCGCCTTGAACATTCCCATGTTCTCGGACATCAGTTCCATCTGCTCCTCGCGGACTTCCTCCATCAGTTCGTCGTCGTCCTGTTCTTTGGCCCGCTCGCGCTTCTCCTTGAGGCGCTTGTTCTGCTCCTGATAGTCGCCCATCACGTTGTCGTCCATCAGGTTGTCCTGCAGGATAGTCGTAAACAGGCCGGTCATGAGCGCCAGAATCAGCACGACGACGTAGAACGGAAGCGTCTCTGCCAGGGGACCCATAAACAGGTCGATGACACCGGCGATTTCCGACCGAACCGACTGGAGCGAGTAGCCAGCAAAGAGCGCGAGAACGCCCACAGCGGCCGCTTTATCGTATTTTGTCCAGCTCCCGTCACCATCATCATCAGCGGCTGGGTCTGCATCTCCCAGCGCCTCGTGAATCCCTTCCGGGTCGTCGATGACGAACCCGTCGCCACCGGCATCGACGAGCAACCCTTTCTCGATGAGACGCCCCCATTCGCCGCTCGTGATGTCGTCGCTGACATCACTCCAGGTGACGGTCCCTTGCTCCTCTGCGACAGCGAGGACTTCCTCCAGGGCGTCTATCATCGACTCCCCTTCGGCAGCGAGGTCGTCTACTTTCTGTGCGGTGCGTGGCATTAGTCTATAGCAAGTGGCGAGTGGTAATCAATTTTTTACTCCACGTGGGCGTCGATGGCATCCTGAATGTCCGCCCAGACGTCGTCGGGAGTCTGTTCGCCGTCGATGGCGACGAACGAATCGTCACCGTCGTAGTGGTCGATGACCGGCTTGGTGTTCTCCTCGAACACGTCCAGGCGGTTTTCGACTGACTCGCGGTTGTCGTCGTCGCGCTGGATGAGGTCGCCGCCACACTCGTCACAGACGCCTTCCTCCTCGGGCTGGTCGAACTCGACGTGGAAGTTTGTGCCACAGTCGTCACAGACCCGACGACCGGTCAGGCGGTCGATGAGTTCCTCGCGGGACACGTCGAGCGAGAGGATGACATCGAGGTCAGTCATCTCTTCGAGTTCCTTGGCCTGGTCGAGATTCCGGGGGTAGCCGTCGAGGACGAAGCCGTCGGCCTGCGAGAGCGCTTCGTCGACGATGGCGTTGACGACTTCGTCCGGGACGAGGTCGCCTGCCTCCATGTACTCGCGGGGGGTGTCGTACTCGGTGTCCATATCCGAGATGTCCATGTCCTTGTTCCCGCGGAGTGCGTCGCCGGTCGTGATGTGATCGACGCCGTACGCCTCTGCGATGTTCGCACTCTGCGTTCCTTTGCCAGCACCTGGTGGTCCGATAATCAAGATTCGCGGTGCACTCATAATCCAGGGTACCCCGGCAGGGGTTAAATGATTGTCCAAATGTGGGCGGGTCACGGGCTGGGAATCGACCACGCCGTGAAAGCAGCTACTCGATCAGCGGGAGGACGACGCCAAACACGAGCGGGGCAAACAGTGCGATCAATATGCCGGCGGCCTCAGCGTTGAACAGCAGCGCCTGCTCCCAGCCCGGCAGTTCGGCGAACAGTGCGTGCCCGACAAGTTCACCGAGTGCGCCCGCGGCGAAGAGTCCGGCACCGAGCAAAAATCCCTGTTTAGCGCGCTTTGCGTGGTCCATCGAACCAGTCTGACTCATACCCAGAGATACCACTCAGTCGACCCCTAAACGTTGCTATTCCACTGTGTCCTGCGCGGGAAGTACGTATCCGAAACCCTTAGCCCCCGACCCGCCAAGGTCGAGTCAATGGACCACCTGCTCGTGCGCGCCGCCCGTGGGGAACGCACGGAGCGCCCGCCGGTCTGGCTGATGCGCCAGGCCGGTCGGCACATCCCCGAGTACCGCGAGATTCGAGAGGACTACAGCTTTCTGGAGGCCATCAAGACGCCCGAAATCGCCGAGGAGATCACGCTCCTCCCCTGGGAGTACTACGAGCCCGACGGCCTCGTCATGTTCTCGGACATCCTCACCGTCCTCGAACCGCTCGGCTTCGACTACCACATCGAGAGCGGCGTCGGCCCCGTCGTCGACAACCCGGTCGCCGGCCCCGACGACGTGGACCGCTCGCACTCGGACGTGACTCGGGAACTCGACTACGTCGGCGAACTCCTCGTTCGTCTCAACAACCGCGTCGGTGACCAGACCGCTATTATCGGCTTCGCCGGCGGTCCCTTCACGCTGGCCTCCTACGCCGCCGCCGGCGGTCCGTCCCGGACCAACATGCCCCTCCGCCAACTCCGCGCACAGCACCCGGCGGCGTTTCGCACGCTCCTGTCCTCGTTCGCCGATGTGGTCAAGGACTATCTGGAATTCCAGATCGGCAACGGTGCGGACGTGGTGCAGTTGTTCGACACCTACGCCGGCGCGCTCACGCCCGAAGACTACCGGGAGTTCGTGTTGCCGCTTCACCGCGAAATTCTCTCGGATTTGGACGCCCCCACCATCGTCTTCGTCCGGCGGATGGGCGGCCGACTCGACCTGCTGGCCAACAGCGGGGCCGACGCTGTCGCGCTCGACTGGACCGTCGAGATGAGCGACGCCCGGGAACAACTCGACGGGATGCCCGTCCAGGGGAACCTCGACCCGTCGTATCTCTTCGGCGACCCCGAGTTCGTCCGCGAGAAGACCAGAGAAGTTATCGACGCCGCCGGGCCGGAGGGACACATTCTCAATCTCGGTCACGGCGTCAACAAAGACACGCCGGTGGAGTCGGTCCGTGCGTTCGTCGAGACGGCAAAGAGCATTGACCGCGAGGTCTGAAGCAAGATTGCGTCCACTCACTCCTCCGGAATAATCACTGTCTCGCGGTCCTCGACCGGTTTCTCGTCGATAGCTCGGACTGGTACGTCCTCTGGCGTCTCCGGTAGCATCTCGTCCGCCAGTAACAGTGCCGAAAAGTTGTCTTTCCCGCCCCGGTCGTTGGTCAGCTCGCCGAGCGCCGCCGCCGCGGTGTCGAGCGAATCGGCGCCGAGCACCACGTCCCGAATCTCGTCGTCGGTGACGACTTCCTCGCGTATCTCCGCGGCCACGTCGTCGGCGCGGTCGCTGTCGACGTACCGGTCGTACAGGTCTGGCGCGTCGGTCTGGGCGTCGATGAGTCCGTCGCTGGTCACCAGCAGTCGGTCCTCCGCGTACAGTGGCACCGACTCGGTCTCGACGCTGACTGCGGCCGTCTCGGGGTCCTCCGCGGGCGTGCCCCCGAGCGCGCGTGTAATCTCGTTGCCCCGAGGGTGAACGTGTGCCGCGACGGCGTCGACCGCTCCCCGGTCGTGCATCTCCTCGACAACGGCGTGGTCTTTCGTCAGGCGGTCGATCGTCTCGCGTTCACGACTGAGCACGTACGCGCGACTGTCCCCGACCCATCCGTAGTGGACCTGCCCGTCGGCGACGATACCAGCGACGACCGTCGTGTACGCGCCCGTCCCACTCTCGACGGCGTTGGCGATAATGGCGCGGTGAGCGGCGTTGATTGCGTCGTCGACTGCCTCGCGCAGGTCAGCAGCGTCGGGAACTGACGGTGTACGCTCGATGTCTACGTCGAAATCCGCCGGGTCCGCGCGAGCGGCCCGGACGGCCACCTGTGCGAGCTGTTCGCAGACTATTGTGGTGGCGATATACGACGCCACGTCGCCGGCGTCGTGGCCGCCAGCGCCGTCAGCGAGGACGAAGGCGGCGGCGCTGCGGTTGGCCGGCAGGTCCCGGTCGCCTGCGCTCGTCTGGACAGTTCTGGTCTGGCCGCGATATCCCTCGCGGTGCCCCTGTTCGAAGACCGAGAGGGCGACGCTGTCCTCGTTGATACCCGTCGGGCGTTTCCGGTCGCCGATGTCGTAGTTAGTTGCGTATCGCATCGTCATGCCTCGAACTGGAAGGTCACGCCATAGCTGGGGTGGACCAGTGCGACGAGGTCACCGTCCGACAGCGGATGGGTGGTCGGCGGCACGTTCCCGTGGCGGTCGGTCGGGTCCTCGCCTTTCTCTCGCAGTCGTTTGCGGCCAGTCTCGCCGAGGACCCGCTGCCACCCGTCGCCCGTCTGGACGTACGTCCCGTTGAGACTGCGGTCGCGCAGGAACCACTGATTTTGCCCCGTTCCAGCCTCGCTATCGATGTCGAACTGCACCTGCACCGTCGAGATGTACTCCTCGTCGTCCTCGATAGCGATGGAGGGCGTCGGTCCCTTCGCAAATCGGCGGCCGACCGTGTCGCCGGGGTAGACGGAGAACTGCTCGCCTTCCTGGAGATAGGTGATGGTCGCCTTCGGTGGTGGACTCGGGTCTTTGGCCGTCAGGACGTGTTTCATCGACGTAGCATTGGCGTAGCGGTCCTCGTAGTCCGCCTGCGTCGCCCGCTCGACGATGTCCGCCAGGTAGGGGTCACAGTCGACACCGAAATCTCGGGGGTTGATGCCGTCCATCTTCGGAACGGTTCCCTTCAACAGGAAGAGAACAATTTTGCCGATAGAGTACACGTCGGACCACGGTCCCTGCCGGGCGTCCGAGCGGCCGGCATCGGCGACTTCCCGTGGTTTGTACGGGCCGAGAATCGTCGTTCCCGAATCGGCTGCAGAGCCGGATGCGTCGAATCCGGTCGCGGTGTTGAAATCGATAAGCACCGGCGTCGGGCGGCCGTTCCGTTGGGAGATCATCACGTTGTCCGGTTTCAGGTCCCGGTAGACGATTTCGTTCTCGTGGAGGAAACTCATCGCGTCACAGAGGTCGATACCAGCCTGGCGGACTTCCTCGGTGTCGGTCAGCGGTCCGGTCCGCTCGATTGCCTCGTCGAGTTCGTAGCCGTCGATGAACTCCACGACGAGAAAGTCGAGGTCACCCTCCGTCCCCTGGTCGTAGAGCGTCATCACGTTCGGATGGCCGCCAGCGTCGCTAATCTGCTGGAGCGTCGTCGCCTCCTTCTGGAAGTACTCGTCGATGACTGCCGGGTCGTTGCTCGACCCCTCGTAGTTGGGAACCTTCACCGCGACCGGCTCGCCAGTCGTGGTGTCGACGGCCTCGTACGCCCTGGCGAAGCCACCTTCTCCGGCCTCGGCAGTGAGTTCGTAGCGGCCGCCAATACGGTGGCCGACATCCGGGAGTGCAGTCATCGTCGGTCAGTTGCGCTCACTGGGTTCACTTCTGAATCCCGTCCTCGTCGTCGCTGACAATCTTGGTCGCCCTGTTGCGCTCGGCACGCCCGCCCTCCTTGACGAGTTCCGTCTGGCGTTCGACTTCCTGGACGATTTCGGTCTCCTCGCCGTGAATCTTCGTCATCCGCTCGACCTGCGTCTCGGCCTGCTCGACGTTACCCTTCCCCAGTTCGGTCTGGATGACCGTCTGCTGGTGGTCAAGCTGGACCTCCTCGTTGTGCTCGGCCAGTTCCGTGTTGTCCTCGGTGTAGTCGACGGCGATGGTGTCGCGAGCCTCTCCGCCGCGGGCGGTGAGCGTCACGTCGACGAGGTCGACCGACCCCTCCTCGCCGCGCCGTTCGGGGACGTGAATCTTCATCACGACGCGCTGGTGTTCCCGCTCGGTGAGGTCTGGTAGTTTGACGACTGCCGTGTTGTCCGCCCAGTCAAGGCTCACATCTTGAGCTTGCGGGAGCGCACGATACACGTCGGTGACTTCGACGCCTGGTGCGACATCGAGTTCTAGCTGGGCGTCGGGCGCGACGACGTTTTTCGCCTGCTCGACGGCCTCGCCGAAGAACTCCTCGATGTCGCCAGCGGCTTCGAGGTGGGTCCACTCCCCGCGGGCGGTCGTGCCCAGCGTCCGAATCGTCTCCTCGTTGTAGTCCTCGCCGATGCCGGCCGACTCGACGCGGATACCCGACTCGTCGATGTCGCCGGCCAACCGCTCGAAATCCGGCGGGTCGTTCTGCTTGTCTTTGCCGTCCGAGAGCAGGAGGATGCGTCGGACGGCCGTGCCGTCGGTCACGTCGTCGCGCATCCCGAGCGCTTCGAGGGCGTTCTGGGCGGTTCGGAGTCCATCGAACATGTTGGTTCCACCGCCTGCCGAGAGTTCCTCGACGGCGGTCATCCCTTCGTCTCGGGAGATGTCACCCCAGCGCGTCGGCCGCATCACCAGGTCGGCCTCGCTGTCGAAGGCGACGATGCTGACGTAATCGTCGTCGTCGAGGAGACCGAACACCCACGACGCCCCGTCGCGTGCGCGGTCGATTTTGCGCCCACCCATGGAGCCGCTGGTGTCGATACACAACGCGATATGGCGCTGGACCGCCTCCTGCTTTTCTCCCGGTTCGACGTCGACCTCCGCCGTAATCGTCGTCCCGCTCGTCGGGACGTTCGGCCGGTTGACGTCGGTCCGTATCTCTGCTGTCATACCCGTCACCTGTTGCCCATCCCCCATGTATTTTTGCACCATATCAGTCGAAGTATCGGTTCGCGCTAGCCCACGAAACTGCGCGTTTCTGTGCGTCAAACGGGTTCACCCGACTTTCGTTCCGAATGGATTGTCAGTAGCCGACATGTATTGCATCGGATCACATCTGTTCGGGAGGCCCGTAGCTGTACCATCGGGACGATAAAACGGTGTTTGCCGGGCGATATCTGTCTCGTGTTAGTCGTCTGCGACTGCGGGCGCGGTCTGCTCTGGTGGGTTTGCCTCGGGCCGCACGGACATCGGGGTCCATTCCAAATCGCTCTCGTAACAAAACGCACGGTGGTCCTGAGTCGGGTCGACAACTGCAGCCGAGAGCCAGTTGTTGTCGAGTAGGTTCGCCAACTCCTCGTGGTCAGCAAGGATAGCGTTGACACGTTCGACCGGCGCGTGGATGACCGTCGAGAGGCGGAGCGGTTGATGGTACGGTTCGTCGTCAGCAACCATGAGAGACTGCAGCGGCAGGCCGGTCATCAAGTCACCGCCGTTCCCCTGGTAGACGCCGATATTGCCGACGGGGTTGTGAGTCACTTTCGACCCGCTCCCGTAGACGGCGTTGTCGACTGTCGAGAAGTAGTACTGGTTGTTGATCCACTGAGTGACGACCATCGGTCCGGTAAGTATCGCTTCCAGCGCGTCCCCGTCGGGGTCGGTCGACCAGTCATACGAATGGAGGAACGCGCGGCCGTCGAGATCGAGGTCGCTCGTCAGTTCGCGGGGACCAACGACGAACCCGGCGTTGCCGGCCAATCCCCATTCTGGACGGGTTTCTGCCCAGTCGGCAGCACGGCGTTCCGTCTCGCTGATGCCAGACGTCGCGTCGGCACCCATCGACTCGGCCCGCTCGGCGGTCGCGCGCTCGCGAGCAGCGGCGAGATCGGCCCGCAACTGCTCGAGGTCGTCGGCGTGACTCTCTGGTACGTCGGCGTCGTACAGTTCGATGTCGTCGGTCGTGGTGTTGTGCTCGCCAGCGAGGAACACGGTGTCGTCGGGAATATCGAAGCCGCGTTCACGGAGCGCCGTTTTGACGTCGGCGTCGTTGCAGATCGCTGCGAGCACGCGCGCATTTGGTCCACCGGGGTTGCCGGCGCAGGCCCCACAGTCCAGACTCGAATCGTAGGGATTGTTGGTCGTCTCACTGGCGTGACCAGTGAAGACGACGAGGCGGCTGAACTCCTCCCAGCCCATCAACTCGAACGCGGTAGCGGCGTACTCGATTTTCTCCTCGGTGGTCAGCCCGACCGGCAAGTCGCCAGCGTACGTGTGCTGGTGGTGGACGAGCGGGTCACAGAACTCGTGCTCGTCGGGCACCCGCTCGTCAGTGGCGTCGAACAGGTCGTACATCCGCCCGGGAAGGAGCGTGCGGGCGGCGAGTGCGAGACCGTAGCCGCTCCCCGTACTCTCGACGAAGCCGTAGGCCGTGGCGGCGTTGGCCGCTACCGTCTCGATGAGTTCGTCGGCAGCCTCGCGGATACCAGACCAGCGGTCGTGGCTTGCCTGCGTGTCGTCATCGGTCGGAATCTCGGTGATGCGGTGTTGCGGTTCCAGAATCGGTGGACAGGCATCGACCGACACATCGGCACTGTATCCCTGGTACTCGATCGGGATACCAAAGAAGCCGGCGTATCCGTGCGTCCCGTAGTCGTCCACTGCCTCGATATGCCTGCGGATGATTTCCGAGCGGGTGTCGATACAGAAGACCAGCTGTGCATCCGGACGACCCGACGTATCGCTGTCGGCCAGCGACTGGCTCTCTGCGGCGACGGTTTCGACGAGCTCACCGCGGTAGGTCGCCTCCCACGCGCGCAGGAACGCCCCCGCGAGTTCGTCGGCAGGATTGAGGTCGGCACCGTCGGCCGAGGGCTCGATATCGGCACCAACGGCATCCAGCAGTGCCAGACGTGCTGCGAGGTATCCCTCCAGCGAAATCGGGTATGCCGACTGCCACTCGCTCTCGGCATCGACGCGTTGCTTGATGAATCCCGTCCAGCCCGGGAGCGCGGCCAGTTGCTCCTCGAAGATGGGTTCCCACTGGTGGTCCGGATACGACTCCAGCACCATCTCGAGGGCCTCGGTCGGCGTCTCGGGAAGGTCAGCGACAATTCCCTCGGCGGGGATTTCGTTGTCGTACTCGGCCACCTCGCGGAAGGCGGCGTAGAATCCCGCGTCGCGGTTCGGCATCGGCCAGTACGCGCTTCCCTCATCGAGAAAGGCCGAGAGCCACTTCGTTACCACGTTGTCGACGTGGTCGACAGCGGCGTCGGCATCGCTCCCAGTGGCGTCGGTCGCGTCGGCCATGAGGTCGAGCAGCGTCTCGGGATCGTCGTCGTAGCCGGCCTCTGCGAGTTCCGCTTCGAGTAGCTCCGTGTCTATCCGACCGCGGTGCAGCGCCCTCCGGAACGTCTCGGCACTGGGGTAGCCGCGGCCGCCGAGCAGGTCAGACGCCTGCTCGACCGCGTCACCGAACGGCAG
Organism: Salinibaculum salinum; assembly: GCF_037645885.1. Lineage (NCBI taxonomy): Archaea > Methanobacteriati > Methanobacteriota > Halobacteria > Halobacteriales > Haloarculaceae > Salinibaculum > Salinibaculum salinum. Next base: position 17,134 of record NZ_JBBENW010000018.1, read on the forward strand.
GTCCTCGAGTCCCGAGAGGGGGTTGGCCGTCACAAACGAGTGGATGGGCCAGAGGGAGCCGACGGTGGTCGCTGCGTTGTCGATACTGTCGTGGATGGTAGGTTCAGTACTCATTGTAGTCCTCCGTGGAAGTCAGGACAGTGTCCGAGGATGGTTGGCTGGCGTTCAACAGCGCCACGTAGAGACGCTGGCTGCGTTCGTGAATGCCAGTCTCGATGCTGACGTAGATGCCGACGAAGACGACGGCGATGAGACCGTGCAGAGACGTTAGTTCGGTCGCCGCCGTGCTACCCATCAGGAGCCCCGAAACCCCTGTATAGACCCCGGCGTAGATGAGAATAGCCGGGAAGAAGACCAGCGGGATGGCCCCGTAGCGGGCTATCGCCGGAAGCGAGGTGTGCTGGACCGCGTTGCGGGCTGCGTGGAGTGTCGCGAAAACCACGAAGAACGTCAACAGCAGACCGCTATCGACTGTCGTCCCTTTCCCCGTCAGCACCGCGAACAACACGCCGCCGGCGAGGCCGGTCAGCAGTGTCACAGCGAGCCCGGCGACGCTCGTCATCGGCCCTGTTCTGGGCGGAGTGGCCGCGCCTGGACTCGTGTGCTCGACATGGCCACCCGAGCTCAGGAACTGATAGGCCTTGTAGAATCCGTGCAGGATGAGATGCGTGATAGCGGCCCCGAAAAAGCCGAGACCGGCCTGCATAATCATGAACCCCATCTGGCCGACAGTCGAACAGCCGAGTTTGCTCTTGATATCCGTCCGGACTGATTTCAGGAGTTTCCCGCCGATGGCGCTGGCCCCTCCGACCGCGACCACCGCGAGCATGAGCGTCGAATCGACGGTGATGACCGGAGCAAACCGGGTCAGCAGGATACCGCCCGCGTTGACGAACCCGGCGTGCATCAGTGCCGATGCCGGGGTCGGGGCGGTCATCGAGGAGAGCAACCAGCTGTGGAACGGAATCAAGGCAGACTGGATCATCGCCGCGAGCACGAGCGCGCCGGCGGCGACCAGCCACACTGGGCCACCGAATGTATCAGTGGCAACGACGATACCGGAGACCGTCGTCGCGCCGGTCGTCCACCACAGTGCCGTTAGCGCGACACCGAGGAGTACACTGCTGGCGAGGAAGTACCTGCGGGCGACCGCCGCTGCTGCCTGTGCTTGCTTCCAGCCGCTACTGAGACCGATGAGTCTCGCCATCAGCAGACCCATCGCCAGCCACAAGAGGCCGAACAGGGCGATGTGGTCGGCCGCGACCAGCCCCATCACGGCGACCGTGAAACCGAACACGGTGACAAAAAACGCCGTTTTGTGGGTACTGCCCGCCATGTACCGGCGCGAGTAGCTGTGGACGATACCGCTGAAGAAGGCGACGACCACCCACATCAGAACAGTCAGTCCGTCGATTGCGACCAGTCCAGGTATCTCCCACGAGGCTCCGGTCTGGACTCGGATGACAAGTGTCGCGATACTTGCAACCAACATCGACCACATCAGCCACGTAAGTACCACGGGCACGACCGGCGACTCCGCCGATGTGTCCGAAATCGATCCAACCGTTGTCGACGAGTTGTGTCCCGACATCGTTCAGTCCATGTGTGACCTTTCACGGCGACCGAGAGATACTCGGCGAGCCGCTTCTGGTCGAACTTACCCACAACTACGAACAGAATAGGTATTAAAACCTTCTATATTACCAGATCGTTCTCAAAGTGGCGTATTATAGAACGTTATGTTTTTCAGTTCGGAAGAGTCTACTGACACGACAGTAAAATCAGCTCAGAAGACTCGCGACCAGAATCAAGGACTCCGCTGAGAGACGAATCCGAATCTCGGCCGGAGATGGGAAGTCGTCCAGTGCGCGACCGCACGGAATATCAAACGCGTCGGCTGCTCCATAGTAACAACTGAAACGATTTACACATCGACCGCACTGTACTCGTGCGGTCGTGTGTGCAATGGCTTTCAGTGGCTACTATAGCTATTGTTTCCGGACTCGAACTTGCCGAAGGGGGTCGTCTCGTGGCTCCGGACGAGTACTTCGTCCGCGACTGTCAACCCCATATCGAGAAGTTCCTGTGCAACGGGTGTGATGTCGCTATCCGACTCGCCGACAGCCGTCACCAGAAGATTCTGTTCACCGGTGACCAGTTCCTGAACGGATATCACACCGTCTATCTCTAAAATTTCGGTGGTAAGATCGCCCCGGTCTGCTATCGAAGCGGTACAGTAGAGCAGCATTCGGAGCGGGTACCCCGATTTCTGGTAATCGACGTCGGCGCTGTATCCTTTGATAATGCCGTCAGACTCGAGGCGCTGAATGCGCTTGCGGACGGTACTGTCGGACGTGTCGGTTCGTTCTGCGATGTCTCCAGACGACATGTTTCGAGCATCCTCTTGCAGTGCGTACAGGATTGCTCGGTCCACATCGTCGATCTCCTCGTCAGCCATGGTTGTGTGTCTGCGACATAGACACTTTACCTTTGCACGTTACTCAGAAATTCCCCCAGATGGAGATGGTCCGCGCGAGCCGGCAGGTCCGCGTCCGAGACCCGGTGTGGTTCGCAAAAGAACGGAGCGCCATGTCGTCAGTTCGAAACACCGGAGACGCGCCGACGAATCGGCAGAAACGCACAACGGTACCGAGATGCCGAGACAGCTTTACCGTCTCTAACAGCAAGAACGCCGGCCTTACATATAGCCGAGGTCGCGCAGGCGCTCCATCAGGTCTTCTTTGTCCTGGGCGCGGCCTGCGCGCTCGGTCGTGTTCGCCATGTCCTGCAGCCAGGCGGGCTGCTCGGCGGATTTGTCGGTCGAAATCTCACTGCCCAGCGAGCGGAAGCCGGCGAAGTACTTCGGACTCACGGGGATGTCGTCCTGCGTGAGGTCGTTCGGCAGGTCGTCGGCACCTTCGGGAATGTAGCCGTCGTCCGGATACTCGTCGACTGTCTCGGGGACGACAAAGCCCCAGAACGCCTCCCACACGTCGGGTTCGGCGAACTGGAGAATCGGCTGGATGCGGTCGTGGGGCGGGTAGATGTCCGGGTCGTGACGCGGCGAAAAGAACGTCTCGTCGGCACGAGCATCCTGCTCGTCCCAGCGAATCCCGGAGATGACGCCGTCGACGTCGTGCTCTTCGAGCGTGTCGTTCAGTGCGACGGTCTTCAGCAGATGATTACCTACGTAGGTATCGAGCAGGAACGGGAACGTGTCCTCCTCGTACTCCAGGATGTCCCGGATGTGGTGCTGGTTGTGCTCCGAAAGGTCCTCGACGGGGATGTCGTCGCCAGGTTCGAGGTCGTGTTCCTCGACGTAGTTGCCGATGTCGTCGTTTTTCGCGTAGATGACGTCGAGATCCCACTCTTCGGCCCACCGGTCGACGAAGTCGTGGATGTCGTCGAAGTGCTGGAAGTGGTCGATGAACACCGCCGAGGGGACCTCGAGGTCGAACCGCTCGGCGACTTCCTTGATGAAGTACAGCGTGAGCGTCGAGTCCTTGCCGCCGGTCCACATCACGACCGGATTCTCGTACTGTTCGAGTCCCTCGCGGGTGACCTCGATTGCCTTCTCCAGTTTGTCCTCGATGCCGGGGTAATCCGCTGGCTCTTCACCCTCGCCCGCAGTGTACTCTACGTCGAGGTAGTCCGGAAATGTCTCTGTCTCTGTCATCGTATAATGATATATAATTACCCGGCATAAAAGAATTTTCGGCATACGATGAGAGTAGCCAGTGCAATACGGGCCGCGGTAGCTGCGGGTTTTACGTCCCCAGAGATTCGAATGAGGGTATGAGCGACGTTACGGAGAAGCTTCGAGCGACATTCGAAGACAACGACTACGAAGTAGGCGAGGTTAGCACCAACCGTGACCGTGTTCGGGTTGCGCTGCTGGTCGAAGGCGCAGAAGCCGCCCAACTGCGAGAGATCGTCCACGAAACAGTTGGTGAAAGCAACGTACTCGGGCTGAACGTGACGACGGAGACGGTCGAAGGACAGGACGCCGTCCGGACGGTCGTCTCCTTCCGAAATCGGACCTGAAGTCGAATGCCAGACCGTTTCGAGGTCGAGGTCGATGGGCAGTCCGTCGTCGGCGTCACCCATCCTGCACCCGGCGACCGCTGGCTGGTCTTCTGTCACGGCTTTCTGAGCGACAAGTCCGGCAGCTACGAGGAACGGTGCCGACGTGCCGTCGACGCGGGATACAACGCCATCCGGTTCGATTTTCGCGGGTGCGGAGACTCGGACGGCGCGTTCGTCGACCAGACGCTCTCGGACAAACTCGCGGACCTCCAGGCAGTCCTCGACCACGTCGACCCCGTCCGGTACGCACTGTTTGGCTCCTCGTTTGGCGGGAAGGTTGCCTTCCACACCGCAGTCGCCGACGACCGTGTTACCGCTGTCGCGACGCGCGCACCAGTGACGTACAACCGTGCGTTCGACGAGTACCGTGACACCGTCGAAAATAAGGGCGTCGTCACGTTCGAAGACGGGCGAGCCGTCGATTCGACGTTCTTTGCGGACTTCGAGACGTACGACTTCACAGCGGTTACCGAGCGACTCGACGTGCCGGTCGCCATTTTCCACGGTCGCGACGACGATTCGGTCGATATCGAGGACAGCTTCGACGCTGCCAGCGCGCTCCCGGGAGACGTGTTGCTCGAAGCGTTCGCGGGCGAAGGACACCGTTTTACCGAGGAGGCAGAAGCACGACTCCGAGAGCGGCTGTTTGACTGGCTCGACGGAAGCTACGACTGAGCCACTCAGACACGCAGACGGATGTGAACGGCAGTCGACGACGGAGATTACGAGATGAACTTGTTGTCGCGCCAGTTGACGCTGTCTGCGCCGTCGTCCTCGTTGGGGTCTTCCGTGACCGTAATCGAGGCGGGCTTGGGTTCACCGTCGACGATACGGATCGCTTCGAGTTCCTCGTCGACGACCGCAATCGCGGTTAGCGTTCCTTTTTCGGCCTCTCCGGCGACCTTACAGAGTACTTCGAACATCGGGTACTGGAGCGCAGTGTTCTGCAGAACAGTTTCGCGGTCGCCTTTGAAACAGGCGTATTCGACGAGTTCCGATTCGATTTCTTCTTCTTCGTCTTCGAACGCTCCCCACTGGGGGGACCCGCCGCCGTTGGGACGACCCGAGGGCGGGCCGCCGGGTTCGGCGTCGGGGTCTTCCTCGTAGACCCGGTTTTCGGTGACGCTTGCTTTGAGTTGTGCCGTGGGTGTGTACTTGCTGATCGAGTCGTCGCCCGAAACAGCGCTGATAATCAGCGTGTTGTTTCGGCGCGTGATGTCGACGTCCTCGATCTCCGGCGGCAGCTCCGGGTCCTCAAAGTAGTCGTAAACGTCTTCGAGGGGCAGTTCCAGTGTCGAGTGGAGTCTGTATACGCGGCTGGTCATGTGTAATGGTGGTTGACGGCCGTCCGCTGACGCCAGTGTCAGGTGTAAGTAGGGGACCCACGCATATATGGGCTATCCTTCGCCGCCAGACCATCCTCTGAGCGTAAGATTGGCGCTACAGGCCGCTAGGCGGGTTCTCAAAGGTAATGGCGTCTTGGCGACAGAATGGATGCCAGTTCCAGTCACACGATCGTTACCCGGCATTGAAATACGACCGGACCTGTATTAGTAACCAAGATGAGCGAGGTCAAGACCTACGAGGTCGCGGTTGTCGGCGGCGGTCCCGCCGGATTGACAGCAGCACTGTACACGACTCGACTCGGACACGAGACGGCACTGATCGACCGGGGTGGCGGCCGGGCGGCGATGATGGCCGATACGCACAACGTCATCGGCGTCACCGAGGACGTCTCGGGCAACGAATTCCTCCAGACCGGGCTCGAACAGGTCAAAAGCTACGGTGGTGACCACTACCGCGATTTCGTCACCGACGCCGAGCGGACCGACGACGGGCAGATCCGATTGGAAGCTGGCAGCGTGACCATCCTCGCAGACAGCGTCGTGCTGGCGACCGGCTTTTCCGACGGCCGACCCGACCCACCGGCCCCGCGGACCGCTCGCGGTCTCCACTACTGTCTCCACTGTGATGCCTACATGTTCGTCGACGCGTCGGTGTACGTGATGGGCCACGGCTCCGCTGCTGCCCACGTCGCGATGATCATGCTGAACTTCACCGACGAAGTGGACCTCCTGCTGAACGGCGACGAGCCGACCTGGGACGACGAGACCGACAGGCAGGTGCGTGCCCACCCTATCGACATCGTCGAGGAGGAGGTCACTGGCGTCGAGAACGGCGAAGACGGCTGGCTCGAAGCCATGGAGTTCGAGGACGGCACCCGCCGCGAGTACCGCGGCGGCTTCGCCATGTACGGCTCGAAGTACAACACGGACCTCGCCGAGCAGTTGGGGTGTGATATCAACGACGACGGAACCATCGCCGTCGACGACCACGGCGCAACGAGCGTCGACGGCGTCTGGGCCGTCGGTGACGTCGTCCCCGGCCACAACCAGGTCCCCGTCGCGATGGGGCAGGGTGCACGCGCCGGTATCGACATCCACTACGGACTGCGCACGTATCCGATGTCGCTGGACGAACTGGAAGAGCACGGCGAGATCGCTCCCGATGAGGTCCCGGCAATCTCGGAGCGCCAGCGCGAACGCGCACGGGCACACGAGTCGAACGTCAGTGCGAAACAGCCCGAAGCCGCCGACGACTAGCGAGGACGACTGTCGGGAGTCCTCGGCGTTCGCGAACGGCGATCAACGGAGCCGTGAGCGGAATAAATTACTGCAGTGTTCGCGTCAATCGTCCGCAGCGGCGGTGTCGCTGCTGCCGACAGCCGCGTCGGATTCGATACTCGGCGGATACTTCCCGCGGTCGAGTGTCAGGTCCGACTGCGGTCGGGCCATGCAGGTCAGCGCGTAGGACTCGCGTTCCTCGTCGGTGAGTCCGCGCGCCGCGGGTTGGGTAACCTCACCTTCGACGATCTTCGCAGAACAGGCCAGACACATCCCCACGCGACAGGAGTATTCCTGTGCGATACCCTCCTCGATGCAGCGGCTGAGGACGGTTTCGGTGTCAGAGACAGTAATACTCTCACCCGTCCCCACGAACTCGACGGTGTAGTCGGTCATAGCCACCGGTAGGAGCACACCCGACAAAGTTCTTTATACCAGCCGACCCCGAGGCGAAGACGATGCGGACCGCTAGCCGGGGGCAGAATAAAGAGTTTTGCCGCTCCGGTGTGGACGGGCGTGCATGACAACCCACGCGGTCGACGTCGCCATCGTCGGTGCCGGGACATCCGGCTGTTATGCGGCGGCGACCATCGCCGACGCCGGCTACGACGTCGTCATTGCCGAGCGAAAGGACGAGGAAGAAGCCGGACATATCGCCTGCGGTGACGCGCTCAAGGGTGCCAGCGATTTCCCCAGTGCGATTCCGAAATCCCAGATTGAACCCGCCTTTACCAACACCGACGTAGACCACGGCCGATTCGAGATTCCCCAGCTCGACACCGCGGTCGACATCCCCGTCCCCGGTGAACTCGCGGTCATCGACCGCTGGGAGTACGGCCGCCGTCTCATTGACGGCGCGACTGACGCCGGTGCCGAAATTCACTACAACACCGTCGTCAAAGACGTGGTCCAGAACGGAAAAGTCGAGGGACTGGAAGCTGTTCGAAAGGGCGACCCCGTCGAGTACGAGGCCGACCTCGTCATCGACGCCGCGGGCGCGCTCTCGATTCTCCAGGACAAGGTCGATTTCTCCGATTCGACCTTCGATACGAACGTCACCTACTCGCAGTTCTGTTCGGCCTACCGGGAGATCGTCACCGTCGACGAGCCGGTCGACTGGTCGGACGCGCTGGTGTTCAAGCCGACCGAGCGCGCGGCGGGCTATCTGTGGTACTTCCCGCGCACGGAGACCGAAATCAACGTCGGGCTCGGCTTCCAGATGACCGAAGAGCCGATGCAACTGGTCGAGGACCTCAAAGAGGACCTCCGAGAGCGCCCCGAGTTCGAGGGGGCGACTGTCGACGACAAACTCGGCGCCGCACTCCCCACTCGCCGCCCGTACGACTCGGCGGTCGCGCCGGGGTACGTGGCCATCGGCGACGCCGCAGGACACGTCAACCCAACGACTGGCGGCGGTATCGCGGGCGCAGCTTACGCCGGCCAGTACGCCGGCGAGGCGACCATCGAGGCGCTCGAGCACGACGACGTGAGCGAACAGCGCCTCTGGGAGTACAACGAGCGCGTGATGGACCACTTCGGCGCTCGCTACGCCGCGCTCGACGTGTACAACATCTTCACGACGGCGACCGACGTTGACGACCTGATGGGACTGCTCGCGGCACTCCCAGTCAAGAAACTCTCGGAAGCGCTCTACGAGGGATCGACCAGCGTCGGTCCGTGGCTCAAACTCAAGACGGCAGCCAAAAGCTTCGGCCACTGGGAAACCATCTACGACCTCTACCGGACCAAATCCATCGCCGACGAACTCCTCGCCCACTACGAGCAATACCCCTCCAATCCAGACCAGTTCGACCGCTGGCGGAGTCAGCGCGACGACCTCATGGAACGTGTCTACGACGTGACCGGTGCGGATCCGAAGTACTGAGAACCCTACTCGAGTTCGTTTTCTGTCCGGTATGAGCCCGATACTGAACAGCAATCGGGCGTTAGAAAGTCTCTATATCAGCTTCACGGATCATTCTTATATTGTCTGTCGAGAACCAGCTAGGCGAAGGAATCCGAGATTCTCGGTGGTCCAGACGAAGACCGCCCAGTCGACGTGACCTGCACCGGAGGCACACATGAAACGCACCAAGCGTCTCGACGACAGGGGAATACCACCGGTCATGAGTAGTATCCTCGTACTGACGATTACGGTTTTGCTCGTGGGGACAGCCGGATCTTTCTTTTTCGGATTCACGCAGCGGCCAGTAGAACCAGAGCAACCGAGAGCAGTCATCGAGTTCGAGGACAGTATCGGCAGCGGGTCGGATACGGTCACAATCGAACACACCAGTGGCGAGCGAGTGCTCGCGGCGAATCTCTACGTCGAACTCGACGGTGCCGAGTGTACGGGGAGTGGGTCGCCGGACGGCCAGTACACCGTCGCAAGCGATTTCGATTTCCCAGCGGAGGAGATTGATTCAGGGATGACGACGCAGGTCGGGCGGGAACTCGGTCCCGGTGGCACGGCCGTCTGCGCGGGTGCCGGCAACGAACTCGACCTCACGGATGCAACCGTCACAGTCGGCTGGGAGAACGCCGACGGAGACAGCGGTACCTACGCCGAGTGGACACAATAGCGGAGTGTTTCGGAGAAATAGGCCCTTTATAATGAAACCGCTCGGGCATGTGCTGGTAGTATGGCCGAACAGACCACGAGCGACGATACACTCGACCGCGAGGCTGTCGCAGACCGGCTGAACGACCTCGCCGCTGAAATCCGGACTGGAGACGACCTGCGTGTCCGCGTCGGCAACAAGAACGTCACACTCCACCCCCCCGAAACAATCAACTACCGAGTCGAGGTCATCGAGAAGCGCAAGCGGTTTCGCGGGAGTCGGGAAACGATACGGATAGAACTCGACTGGAAACCCGAATAGGTCGTTGTTGTCGGGTTTATCACCAGGCGTTGACGCCAGTAGCGGGAGAGTTACGAGTGGTATAGAGAAAATAGTATTGTACGTCCACAGCCTGTGGCTCGCCATGAGCAAGCTAAAACAAGCGCTCGTGGCTACTGCCGGCGTCGTCGTCGGAGCAGTGACGCTCCGGAAACTACGACAGCGCCGACAATCAACGGCCGAGGAAGAACTCGAAGAAGAAGAAGAAGAAGAGATTACCAGGTCACCGAAAGAAGAGGCAACTCAAGAGGCCAAAGCTGCTGCCGCCCACGCCCGTGCCGCAGGCGAGAAAGCAAGTGAGTACGCGCGCGAGCGAATTGAGACGGGTCGAAACCCATAGCAGCGATTCGCTCTTCTATGCGTCGGCAAACACCGACAACACCGACCCAGTGAGCACGTCGACACCAATCGGCAGCGACCGCTCGTCCACGTCGAACGTCGCAGTGTGGTGGCCGCCGGGGTGGTCGGTCCCGATACAGACGTATCCCGCCTCACCACCCAGTTCCTGGACCCGCTGCATCAGGAACGTCGCGTCTTCGCTCCCGCCAAGGTCGTCGCGGCGGAGAATGTTCTCGACGCCTGCAACGTCCTGAGCGGCCGTCTCGACCCGGTCGACGACCGACTCGTCACTGGTCGCACTGGGTGCTTCACCGTCGCGCTCGATGGTGTACTCACAGTCGTGCATCGCCGCGGCGTTTTCGATGACGCGGTTCGCTTCGTCCCACATGTACTCCATCAGTTCGGTCGTCTCCCCCCGGACTTCCCCCTCGATGAAGGCAGATTCAGGGATGATGTTCGACGCCGTCCCGCCGCCGACCCGGCCCGCGTTGACTCTGGTCGCGCCGGCTTCGTGGCGCGGAATCGCGTAGAGGTTCTGGACGGCCGCCGCCATCGCCTGGACCGCGTTGCGGCCCTGGCCGGGGTGGCCACCAGCGTGTGCACCCTCGCCGGCAAACGTCGCATTCAGATGGCGCACCGCCAGAAAGCCGTCGATGCCGGCGACGACTTCGCCAGTCGGGTGGTCCAACCCGATGTGCACGGCCAGAAGCGTGTCGACATCGTCGAGGTGACCGCTCTCGGCGATTGCTTTCCCTCCGCCAATCTGTTCCTCTGCCGGCTGGACGATGAGCTTGAACGTCCCCGAAAAGTCACTCTCCGCGACAGCGCGCAAGACGCCTAACCCGATTGCGGCGTGAGCGTCGTGACCGCAGGCGTGCATGGCCTCCTCGTTTCGCGACCGAAAGCCCTCGGCGACCGGGTGGTGAGTATCGCGCTGACTCTCCTCACGAGTCAGCGCGTCGATGTCGATTCGGAGTGCAACGGTGGGTCCGTCACCCCGGTCGAGGACCGCAATCGCGCCGGTGTGGCCACCTGCCATCTTGTCGAGCAATGCGTCACTCGCACCAGCCTCGCGCGCTCGCTCGACCCACTCGTCGAGTTCCGCGTCGTCGGGGACGCCGAGGCGAGCGTCGCTCTCGAGCGCGTCGGGACCGACATACAGTTCGTCGACGCCGATGGCATCGATCTCTTCGACGACGCGTGCGGTGGTGTAGAACTCCCGCCAGGCGGGTTCGGGCCGCTGATGGAGGTCACGACGCAACTCGACCAGCCAGTCGTAATAGCGAGTGCCGGCGCTCATACTGGTGGTATCGAGACGGAGTGTAAAGAAGACTCATACTGTCGGCCGGAACTGCGTGAGGAGAGTTGGCGGCCGACAGTATCCGACTCGTCTCAGTTGTCGCCGGCCTGCCGGAGCTGTTCGATTTCCGCGGAGACGTGAACGCTGTCGGGGTACGTGCGCTCAGCCACGTCGCGGGCGAACTCGTCGTGCCCGACGATCTCGATAGTGCGGGTGTAGACGGTGTACTCCCACGGAGCGAAGGTCCCGCCGCCGTCGACGCGTTTGTGCTGGGGGACCCGGTAGTGGTCTGGTGGCTTCGGGTGGGGTCCCTTGAGTTCGGCCCCCTTGCGCTCTGCGGTCTCCTTGATGTCGGTGACGACGCGGTCGAGCGAGTTCACGTCGCCGCTCTGGAGTCGCAGTTTCGTCACGAAGGGCATACCCAGCCATGGACGGCCACCGCTCAAAACCTATTCGCTTCGGCACGAGTCTCATCCGACTAATCACGTCTCCGATATGCACTTAACGCCGGACCGAATACTCATGGGTAATGATAGAGGCCACGAGCGCGGGAGCCATCCTCTTTCGGGATACTCGTGGTCGGCGGGAGTACCTGCTCCTCAAGAGCCGCCCCGGCGACTGGGAATTTCCCAAAGGTGGGGTCGAGGGCGAGGAGGAACTCCAGCAGACCGCAATCCGTGAAGTGAAAGAGGAGGCCGGAATCAGCGATTTCCGGCTGCTAGATGGGTTCCGCAAAGACTACGACTACGTGTTCGAAGCCAACGGCAACACGATACACAAGACTGTCCACCTGTTCGTCGCCAAATCGTACGAAGCGTCGGCAGAACTCTCGGACGAACACCGGGACATGCAGTGGCGCGACTACGAACAGGCAATCAACACCGTGACACAGGACGGGCCACGCGAGATACTCGAAGACGCCCACGACTACCTCGACGAGAAACTAGAGGACGAAGAGGAGTAGGTCGCGGGTACGGTCGCAGTTGGAGTTCGGCACGCTAAAGCGCGTCCACACCTAACAGCCGGCAATGGCTTTCCTGTCGGACGCAGCGATAGCGACCGTCGTTTTCGTCGCTGTCACGCTCAGTTTCCCCTGCTTTCTCTACGGTGCGTACTACATCATCGAGCAGGACCCCGTGACCTGGGACGTACTGATGCACCATCTGAAGTTCATCGTCACCGGACTGGCCCTGACCACGATCCCGATGCTGTTCTGGATGATACCCCGCCTGTTCGAGCAGTTCACCGGTGCAGCGCTCGTCCACGCCTTCCTCGGGTTACAGGCGTACGCCATGCTCGTCTTTGCCGGTACTGGGATCGTCCGCATCTTCCGAGCCAAGCGTCGCCACGACCTGTACAACGACTACGACGAGGACGTAGTCCTCGATGAAATCGGCGCGGAGAACTTCGACCACTGGCGGAGCCGGCTCCGGTTGGGTGTCTTCGGGTACGTCTTCTTCTGGCTGCTTGCCTATCTCGTGGGAACGGTCCGCTACGTCTCGATTTACGTTCGGTTTTGACATCCTCCCCGCGCTGAACAGTAGTTGCCGAAGTGGTTGAGAGAGGGGTTTCTTCCGTGGCACCGTACGATGAGTATGGTCGCTACTGCCGAGGCACGGCAGGTCTGCCGTGTTGCAGGATCGATGCTGTATCCGTCCTTGGACTTCGGAGCGAAGGCCAACGGAACCTATCCGAGTGAGGACTTCGTCAGAGTCCTCACTCGAAGTGCCTTCGAACGAGAGTTCACCAACACTAGTGCCAGGCACTTGCAACTGGTGAGAGGCGCCGATCTCGACCTCGAAGACCGAAGTCCGCTGGCGAAATCACTCCTGTACAACCTCGGACGGATGAAACCGGACGCCATTGACGGCCAGTTCGATGGCGTCCGTGAGGAGTTCTTCACTCAGACACGCAAGGCACGTCGTTTTCCGACCTCCGCAGAAGTCGCGTTGGATCTCCACGAATGGCTCTACTACGGCTCGAACCAGACACCGATGGTGTCACGAATCAACCCTGACCGCGGAACCAATCTCGCCTATGTCTTCGTGACACTGTGCATTGTGTCACCATCAGCACGGTTCACGCTCGCGTCTGAACACGTTGCTCGAACCGACACACCCTCTCTGATTGGGGCGACCCGCGAGGTGATCGAGACGGCACGTGAAGCCGTCTCGATCACCCGCATCTACTGTGATCGTGGCCTCTATCGGGTAGAGTTAGTCGATGAACTCGTCGATCTCGGTGTGGAGTTGGTCATGCGCGCACCCAAAACGCCAGGGATCAAGCGCGTTCTTGGCGAACACGATGAAGAAAGATTCGTCACCGACTACGAGCTGGTCAGAAAACGGTCACCCACGATGCGTGTCCCGGTGACGCTCGTCGTCGTCCCGCACCAATCGCGGGACGACGACTCTCTGTGTCTGATCACGAACCGAGCAAGGACGGTGGATGAAGCGGTGCCGCTCGCCAACGCGTACCGGCGTCGCTGGGGGATAGAGACCTCATATCGGAAGATCGGTGAGTTTCTGCCCCGAACCACGTCGCCAGTGTTTGCGGTGCGGTTGTTCTACTTTTTGTTCGCTGTGGCGCTGTACAATCTCTGGATCGTGGTATGTCTGCTGCTCTCAGAGCAGCGTCGGGTGAAAACGCGGCCAGCAGTCTCAACGGCGACGTTTCGATTCTTCCTCGGGCCAGTGACGTACGGATAAGCCTCGTCGGGGCGGCAGACCCGGGCTGGCGCCCGGGTCAGCACGCCCCTCCGTACTGGCGAGACTCTCTGTCACGGTGAATTATCCGTCTCGTCGGTCGCTGCCTACTCGAATCGCTGCTCAAACAACCGCCTCAAGTCCAGATTGCAGTGATCTCGTCATGCTTCAGCGAACACTCTGCAATCTGAATCGGCAACTACTGTAAAGGGACGGGGCTTTCTCCTTGAACTTCCGTAACAATCGAGGCACGGTACACCAGAGTCGTCCCCCTCAGTAGCCGCCACCGTCGTCGAAACACCGGCCGCACTTGGACGTACTCTGTGACGTGACTAGCTGGTCGATACCGCCCGGACGTAACTGGTCCGCTGCGACGTTGTACGCGACGCCGCAAACTGTCTGAAACTCGCGCCCGCCTGTCTCCTGTTTGTGGACCGTGTTGGTCACTTCATTTAGGATACCGTCCATATGAATAATATACGGACGAAGGTAATAGTCGAACGGCATGGTAGACCAAAGTATCTATTGGAGGATAGCACTCGCGGCGCTCACTCCCAGGCGTCGCCACTCGCCAGGTCCACGTCGCTGTCTCCCTTCTCCGACGGACAGATGTCTGCCAGTACGCACTCACCACAGTCCGGATTCCGGGCTGTACAGACCGCTCGTCCGTGGCTGATGAGCAGATGGGTGAACTCCTGCCACTCCGATTCGGGGACGAGCGACAGGAGGTCGTCTTCGATTGCTTCGGGTCGTTGTTCCTCGGTGATACCGAGCCGTCGCGTGAGTCGCTGAACGTGCGTGTCGACGACGATACCCTCCACGACATCGTGACCATGCTGGAGGACGACGTTTGCGGTCTTTCGACCGACGCCCGGCAGGTCAGTCAGTTCGCTCATCGTATCCGGTACTTCGCCGTCGTGTTCGTCGACGATCGTCTGGGCGGCCTCCCGGATGTAACTCGCTTTGTTGTTGTAGTACGTGATGGAGTTGAGGTCCTCGGCGAGTTCCTCCTGGTCGGCCGCGGCAAAGTCCTCTGGCGAGTGGTACTTCTCGAAGAGGTCGGCGGTCTCCTTGTTGACCCGTTCGTCGGTACATTGCGCAGAGAGGATGACGGCAACCAGCAGTTCGAACCGCGTCGAGAAGTTCAGCGAGATGGTGGTGTCGGGGTACTCCTCGTGGAGGCGTTCGACGACTTCGACAGTCTGTTCGGCGCGCGAAGAAAGCGGCGTTCCCATACCACGCCGTTGGTCGGAGAGGGTTTCAGCGATTCGCTTTGGTCCGGGTAGCCGCTGTTAGGGCCAGGTCCCGGCCTGTTCGCCAGCGTCGAGGACACGCTGGAGCGAAACGACGTATGCAGCGATCCGGAGCGACGGGAGGTCCCGGTCCTCGTAGGCCTCGATGAGATTCCAGAACTGGTTGACGATGGTTTCGTCGAGTTCCTCGTTGACGCGCTCTTCAGACCAGTAGAAGCGCTGGCGGTTCTGGACCCACTCGAAGTACGACACGATGACGCCGCCAGCGTTCGCGAGGATGTCCGGAATGACGAGGACATCCTCGTCTCTGAGCACGTCGTCAGCGTTGGGAGTGATCGGGCCGTTCGCCGCTTCGGAGATGACGTCGGCAGAGATCTCGTGAGCGAGTTGCTCGTCGATGGCGTTCTCGAGTGCCGCAGGAATCAGGAGGTCGACGTCCAGCGTCAGTAGTTCGTCGTTCGTGAGTTCCCGGTCAGCATCCGGGTAGTCGCTGACGCTGCCCGTTTCGCGTTTGAAATCCTTGACTGCGACGGGGTCGAAAGCGTCCTCGGCATAGATACCACCGCTGGAGTCAGACACAGCGACCACGTTGGCACCCATCTCGGAGATGAGTTTCGCCGCAATCCAGCCGGCGTTGCCGTACCCCTGAACTGCGACGGTCGCACCGTCGACGTCCTTGTCTAGGTAGTCGAAAGCCTCGCGCGCCGCGACGACGGTCGACCGCCCCGTCGCCTCGACACGACCTTCGCTCCCGCCACTGGAGATGTCTTTGCCGGTGATGACGCCGGGCTCGGTCGTGTTCTCGATCGTCTCGTAGGTGTCTTTGATCCAGTTCATCTCCCGCTGGCCCGTATTGACGTCAGGTGCGGGCACGTCACGGTCGACGCCGATCATCGGCGTCAGTTCCTTCGCGAAGGCACGCGTGATTCGCTCGAGTTCAGCTTCGGAGTACTCGCTCGGGTCGATGATGATTCCGCCCTTCCCGCCACCGAGCGGGATGGCGCTCGTCGCCGTCTTGTAGACCATCCAGCCAGACAGCGCCTTGACCTCGTCACGGCTCACCTGCGGGTGATAGCGGATGCCGCCTTTGTACGGGCCGCGGTCGCCGTTGAACTGCGAGCGGTACGCGCGGAACACCTCGATCGTTCCGTCGTCCATCTCGACCGAAAGGTTCGTTTCCAGCACCCGTTCGGGCGTCTTCAGCCGCTCGATTTGACCCTCGGATACGTCCAGGTAACTCGCCGCCTCGTCGATCTGTTTCCGTAAACTCTGGTACGGATTTACCTCTGACATACATCGACCACAGAAACCGAGCAACCAAAAGATGTCTATTTTGTTCGGAAATAATCACCAATTTTGAATATAGTTGTCACTAATGGAGTGCCCTAAGAAAGTCAGTTTACGTTATATATGTAATTATAATCGTATTTTTTTGTCAAATTTTGTTATTATTCGATCGTTCTGTTCGACCGCTACTCGAACCGTGGTCTCCGTGTCGAGCACGACGGCCCCAGCAATCCGATGGGAGTCACTCGCTGGAACATCGACGCGGTCGATATCCGGGAGCAAACAGTCGCGACGGTTGGCCAGTTCCAGAAGCACGTCGCCACTCGAGAGATGCCAGATGCGTGTGACAGACCGGAAACAGGGCGAAGAGATGGGGTCTCGTATGTACCTGATACTGCCCGTCCCCTGCGAGAGAGAGTACTGAAACGGCGTGTGTTCGCTCATGGCCAGAGCCCCCGTGCTTCGTGCGCCTCGGTGATCCGGGAGAGCGCGACGATGTACGTCGCATCGCGCCACGTTACGTCGCGGGCCTCGTACTCGTCGCAGACGTCGCTCCAGGCGGCCAGCATCTCGGTTTCGAGTTCGTCGTTGACCCGCTGGAGTGACCAGGACCGGCGGTTGATATCCTGCAACCACTCGAAGTATGAAACGGTGACACCCCCGGCGTTCGCGAGGATGTCGGGAATGACGGGAATCTCTCGTCTCGTGAAAATATCGTCGGCAGCAGACGTTATCGGACCGTTTGCGCCCTCGATAATGATGTCGGCCTCGACGGCACCGGCATTGTCTTCCGTGAGAACGTTTCCGATTGCGGCAGGGATGAGAACGTCAACGTCGAGTTCGAGCAGTTCGTCGTTGGTGAGCGTCTCGGGCACGTCCTGGCGCATGACGGCCTCGGGTTCCTCGTCGTGGGACGGAATCGAACGAGGGTCGAGCCCAGCGGGGTCATAGATTGCACCGGTGACGTCACTGACTGCGACGACAGTCGCTCCCCAGTCGTCGAGTAGTCGGGCTGCGTTTGCGCCGACACTGCCGTACCCCTGGATAGCGACCGTCGTGTCCGTGAGGTCCCGGGAGTAGTAGTCGACGGTCTCACGAGTGATGATCGCCACGCTCCGACCGGGGGCGGCCTCGCGCCCTTCGCTCCCACCGATAACCGGTGGTTTCCCCGTCACGACGCCGGGAATGGTTTCGCCCTCCTGCATCGAATAGGCGTCCATGAGCCAGGCCATCGTCTGCGGGTCGGTTCCCATATCGGGCGCGGGAATGTCCCTCGTCGGGCCGATGACGTGACGAATCTCTTCGGCGAATCGACGCGTGAGTCGCTCCCGTTCGGCCTCGCTGAGGCTCTTCGGGTCGACGGCGATACCCCCTTTTGCGCCGCCGAACGGGAGGTCCATGACTGCGCACTTCCACGTCATCCACATGCTGAGCCCGACACACTCGTCGCGGGTTACCTCGGGCTGATAGCGCAACCCACCTTTGTACGGGCCGCGGACGCTGTCGTGTTGGGCGCGATACCCTGTGAACACCTCGACAGTGCCGTCGTCGCGCTCGATGGGGACTGTGACTTCCTGGACTTTCGTCGGATGCTTGAGTCGCTCGACGATATTGGGATCGATATCGAGATGGGCAGCAGCATCCTCTAACTGTCGGCGAGCCGTTTTGACTGCCGATTCCTGATCCGAGGACTCTGCTGGGGAATCTGTCCGCTCCTCAAGCGTAGCCGACGAGTCGGAAGCCATCGTCACTCGATCGGTGTCTGCCGGTTTCGCATCTCGCTCCCGCAGTTAGGGCACGGTTCAGGATTGTCTTCTGCGACGATGACGTTCCCGCATTCGAAGCACTCGTATGGCGTTTCCTCGTCAGGCGTTTGCGTGACATCTCTCATGGAGTATTCACGAGTGCCTGCCGCCGGCACGCGGCACTCGGCTTTGGCTACAGTGTGTATAAGGGAATAGCTGGAAGTTGACTACCAAAGTACCCGGAGACTGCGTTGTTTATTATTGAACCCTACCGGGACGAAGCGGCAATCGAGGTGTTGCGCTCCTCGAACAGCGTCGTAAACAGTTTTCGCTGTACCGTCCGGATATGCTGATAGAACGCCGGCGGAGAAATGTCGAGCATCGCCGCAACATCCTCACCAGTGCTATCGCGCGGTGATTCGAAGAACCCACTGTAGTAGGCCGTCTGAACGACTTCGATCTGCCGGTCAGTGAGGTCTGTAAGGAACTTCCCGTAGAGATCGTGTTCCGCAGCCTGATCGAGCGTCTGTTTGCTCTGGAATTCGGCATCGGCGAACGTTTCGTTCACCAGTTGTGTGATGGTCCGGACATCGATGCTGTCCGGGACATCGATGGTGAGCGAGGTCATCGTCGGGTCAGCGGTCGCCTCCCGAAAGATAGCACCGTGGTCAGCCAGTTCCAGGGCGAGAAACGGCTGCGTGAGTCCAAGCCGCAAGACCCCGCTGTCACCGTCGACGCTAATCTGTTGGACATCGTCGATACCGACGAGTCCGGACGCAACGCGTTCGACGGTCTCTATCGGGGCGTCCTCGACGATGACGAAGACGTAGCTCCCGTCCGTGGTTTGCTGGACACCGCCCTGATACGAGAGCGTACACGCCGCTTCCCGCGCGAGACGGGAGAGAATGAACGCCGGGTCGTCTATCCCGAACTCGACGCGTGTCATCGACGTGGTGAGCAGCGCGTTTTTCCGCTCGATAGCACTGAGCGCGGAGGCGATTGTCTCGCCGAGTTCGGCCAGCACTGCGCGCGCCGTGTCGTCGAACGCATCCCTGGCGTTCGCATAGACCGTCAGGACACCGTACGTGAGGTCGTTGTACACGAGCGGGATGCTCAGTACCGACATGAAATCACGAGTGAGTGCATCCGCTCGCCACGAGTCCTCCCGGAGGTCGGCTGCGACGTTGGTGACCATCGTCACCTCGCCCGTCGCCGCAGTTTCACCCGCTGGCTCCGTTCCCGCCGCACCAACGGAAAACTGCTGGCTATCCAGATAGCCCTGGTCGTTGCCGGCCCACGCGCGCGGATCGAGGGTTTCGGTCGTGGGGTCGACGGTCCCAATCCAGGCGAAGCTGAATCGGTCGTCGCTGGTCAGTAGTTCGCAGACGGTGTGGTCGATTTCGTCGCGCGTTTCGGCCTGGACAATCGCCTGGTCGATCGCCCGAATCGTTTCGTTGATGCGGTTGAGCGCGGTGAGTTGCTCGTTTTGCTGCTGGAGCTGTCGCTCCTGGGCGCGGAGCTGTGACTCTCGCGTGACGCGGTCGAGTGCCGCCTCGGCGGTCGCAGCGAGCAAGTCGGCGAGTTCCCGCGTCACGTCGTCGAAGGCGCCGACTTCGTCCGACCCAGCGACGAAGACACCGTGGTCACCGAGCGGAATGAAACTCGCACTCCGAAGGTCGGTCGCCTGGTTGTCGAGTCGGTCTGCCTGGTGGACGTCCTCGAAAAACAGCGTCGACCCGGAGATGAACCCGTGCCCCGGGAGGGTCTCCCCATCGGCGTGGACTCGCGGAAGCGGTCCGTGGAGGTCCCGCATCGCCTGAGAGTGTGCGGCAGGTCGGAGTTCGTTGGTGTCGGCATCGAACAAGTAGACAGCACTCGCATCGAGGTCGAGAACGTTCGCCGCATCGTCGACGATGTGCTGGGCGATTTCGTCGTGGGTCCCCGCATAGAGGAAGGACCGTGCGAGTTCCTGGAGCGTGGCCAGCGCCTCCTCTCGCTGTTTGCGTTTGGTGATGTCACGACAGCTATAGAGGAGCGTGCCGTCCTGAATATCGACTTCCCGAACGTTGACCAGCAGCGTGTGTTCGCGGCCGGCCTTGTCGGTCGCCGTACATTCGATGTTCTTCAGAATGCCGTTCGCCGCGAGTTCGTCGCGGTCGAAGAGATCCTCGCCGAGAAGCCCGTCGATTGTCCCCTGTTCGTACATCTCCTCGGCAGTGTATCCGAAGATGAAGTGAACGTTAGGGCAGACGTACGTATACTCGCCGTCCTCGTTCGTCATGAGGACGGTGTCGGTCATGTTGTTGAGCGTGACACGGTGGAGTTCTTCGGACTGACGGAGGTCGCGTTCGAGCGTGACTCGGTCCGTGATGTCGACGCCTTTGATGACGACCGACTCCAGATCGCCGTGTTCGTCTTCGACGGGGCGAACGGAGAAATCGATAACGCGTCTGGGGGTCTGATCGAGTGTGTCACAGACGATTGCGTTCCCGAAAGTGCCATCGAGCGCTTGCTCGACGAGTTGTCGGACATCGTTCCGGGTCGCCGCCGTCTGCGACCACCACGAGAGTTGCCAGAACGGGTCACCGACGGTCGGGTTCTCCTCGACCATCGCGCGTGCCGTCTGATTCGCTCGCACCAGTTCCCCAGCGGAGTCGAGTATCCACATCGACGTCTGCGTGTCGTGGAACACCGCGTCGAACTGTCGTGCCCGCTCGCGTTGCATCTCTGCGCTGTGGACATCGTGGAGCGTGTCCTCGAGTCGAGACACTGCCGTGTCGAGCGTCTCCGCAATCGGTTCGTCGACCACAATGTAATCGGAGACACCGGCTGCGACTGCCTCGCTGGCGATACGTTCATCGCCATCGGCGGTCGCGAGGACGACCGGTAGCGTCGCTGTCGTCTCCCTGAGCTCTCGCAGGAGGTCGACACCTGTCGTCTCGGCGAGTGCGTACTCGGTGACGACGCAGTCGACCGTGCTATCCCGGACGAGATCAAGTCCGTCCGCTGCTGTTGGCACTGTCTGTACGGACGCAGCAGTATCCGATTCGAGCAGCGCTGCGAGCTCGTCGAGCCAATCGGTCGTTCCAACCAGGAGAAGACGGGACGAATCCAGCGGAGAATCTGACCCTCCCATCAGTCGACCTCATAGAGCCTGCCGAGTAGCAACGGTGAGTCGCCACCAGCACGGTTCTGGGTCTGTCTGTGTGTTGATACTGCCCTCATGAATGGTTCATAATATAACCCACACACAAGAAAGCCATTCGGTACTCAACCGGGGGACAGGCTGGGTAGTGCTCGAATCGGGAACAGTATCGAGTGTTATGTGTTCGTTGACTCGAGCGGTTCCGTGAACCACTCGCGGAGGAAGCCACCGAGCACCGCCGCGAACGTCGTCTCGGAACTCCAGAAGGCGACTTCCTTGACATCTTCGGTGACCCCTGTTTCGGAGTAGACACCGAGCAACATCGTATCTTCGTCGACCAGCAAGACGCGAGCACTGCCCACGTCGGGGTCGCGTTCCTGCGGGATCGCGACGGTCGTAAACCTGCTGCCGACGGCCTCGCGGACGGCCGGGTTCGCGCTCGCGACGATGACGGTCGCACCGGCCTCGTCAGCGCCCTCCAGCGCGTCGAGAACGGTGTCGTCGAGCATCGAGACGTCCGAGGCTGCGTAGAACACCTGTTCGTCGGCCTCGGCGACCAGTTCTGCGGCTCTCGAAGAGATAGACTGCGTGCCGTGGACGAGCCAGAGTGCCTCGCTCCGCTCGTCGGTGGGGACTTTCGTTCCCTGGACGGTGTCCAGATAGTCGAAAGTCTTCGACCCCGTCTCGGCGAGTTGGTCGAGTAAGCGCGTCCGCGCACGGTCGAGCGAGACCGGTCGGTACACCGTCGGCGTCGACTGCTGGGTCTCGACCAGTCCGCGTGCTTCGAGGCTGTCGGCCGCGCCGTACACCTGTGACCGGGGGACGTCGGCGACCTCGCTCACTTCGCTCGCGGTCCCGCTACCGAGTTTCTGGAGCCCGAGGAACACCCGGGCCTCGTAGGCGGTCAGGCCGAGCCGTTTGAGCCCGTCGATAGCACCCTCGTCGTCCATCAGTCTTCCTCCGGCGTCGGTGCCTCCAGCGCCGTGTCTTCGCCGAGCCACGTCCGATAAATGCGCTCGAACTGTGCCTGTGTGAGGTTTCCGGCGGCCAGTCGCTCCTCTGCGGCAGCGAGGTCGTCGTCGGTAACGGTTCCGCGGGCGACGACGCGTTCGAAGAGGTCCGCGACGACGGTCGCGTGCTCCTCACCGCCGACATCGATGTCCTCACCACCGGTCATGAGCACGCCACCGAAGCTGTAGGTCGTGCCGTCCGGGGCATCGCCCGGGATTGTGGCAGTGTAGGTCAACTCCGCCGGCTCGTCGTCCAGTTCCCAGACCGCATAGACCGACTTTCCGTGGTCGGTCACACTCGCTGGCTCTGGCTGAACGCTATCGACGCTGACCGTCGCGCCGTTGAACGTCTCGCGCAGACCGACCCGACCGTCCATCTCGTCGACGGAGACGGTGACCGAGACGCGCTGGCCGGGCCGGACGTGTTCGTGTTCGACCGTCCGATGGGCGAACGCGGCGGAGCCGTGACCGTTGGTCAGTGCCGACACGTGTTCGTCGCCGCTCTCGCTGGCGTCGTCCTCGGGCTGCCCGCCGTCGGCAGCGATTTGTTCAGCGGCCCAGTCCGGTCCGACATAGCGGGTCCAGACCACCAGTAAACTCGGCAGGATGAACACGCTCCCGAGGAACGCGTAGATGATGGTCAGCCCGGTGATGATGCCGAACTGCTGGAGCGGCGGGAGGATGGCGAAGACGAGCACGCCGAACCCACCGACCGTTGTCGCCGCACTACCCAGGAGTGCACCGCCAGTGCCGGTGACAGCAGTCTCCATCGCTTCCCAGACGGTGTCGCTTCGCTCCAATTCCTGCGTGTAGCGTTCGCTCAGGTGGATGCTGTAGGCGACCCCTAGTCCGATGGTGAGGCTCGTAATCATCCCCGTGACGACGTTGAACGGAATGTCGAGCAGGTACATCGTCCCGAGAATCCACGTCACCGAGAAGGCGACGGGCATCAGCGTCACCGCGCCCAGCGACGCGCTGCCATCACTGATGCGGTAGGTAATCATCAGGAACAGGAAGACGGCCACGAGCGAGATGACGAGGCTCTCGATGACCGTCTCCAGCAGCTGGTCCTGAACAATTTTGTTGAGGATGGCCGTTCCCGTCGCCGTCGTTTCGAGTCCATCGCCATTCAGACCCGAGGCTACGTCGCGCATCTGTGTGGTCACGGCATCACCACCCGACCCGCCGGTGATAGCGACGGTCATCCTGAGTGCCTCATACTCGCCGTCAGTCCGGTAGATGTACCGGCCTGCCTGGTCGGGCGCAACGGCGAACAGCTGGTCGTAGACGGCAGTGATGTTCTGCTCGGGGACGCCATCGTTGTCGGTATCTGCGGCGGTGAACGTTGCGTTGAACGACTCGTTGTTTCGGGCGACCTCACGCATCACCGAGAGCGGGTCGTCGATTGCCGGCTCACCGTTCGACAGGGTCTGTGTCACCCCCTTGTCCGTCGCGTCCTGTCGTGCGGTGTCCAATCTGTTCAACGTGTCCGCTTGCGTGACGTTACCTTCTATCAGTAACTCCGCGTTCGAGTCCTGTCGGACGAACCGGTCGTTGACGAACGAAAGGGTTGATTTGGCAGTGTACTCACCGGGCGTGAACGGCTCCGGTAGCTCCATCATCCACTCCGGCGGTTCGTCGGCCAGGAAATCCTCCTGTTCGAAGGCGGTACTGACCTGCGTTCCGCCGTAGGCGCTGACGACGCTGACGAGCACGACGAGCAGGATAACGACGTAGGGTGCCTTCCGTGCGGCGCTCGACCCGACCGCGAGGACGCGACTGAACCGGCCGCCGCCGGTCCCGAACGCGCGCTTTTTCCGGTCGATACCGAAGGATTCGAGCAGCTCGTCGGCTTCGATTTTCAGCGCCGGAATCAGGATACCGAAGATGAGCAGCGCCGCGACGATGCCGGCCGCGGAGACGACACCGAAGTCCCGAATCGGGGGCACGGGACTCGTGAGATTCGAGAGGAAGCCGATGACTGTCGTCGCAGTCACCCACAGCAGGGCGATACCGACGCCAGCGAGGGCGACGTTCATCGACCCGCGTGGGCCCGCTTTCTCGGGGTCTCCACCGTCGGTCGCCATCCCGGAGAGGGAGAGACGTTCCTCTCGGTGGCGCATGAAGACGTGAATCGCGTAGTCGATAGACAGCCCGATGAGAAGGACCGGGACGGCGACGAAAATCTGGTTGAAGTTGATCCCCGTCCACCCCATGAAGCCGAAGGTCCACGCCAGCACCGCACCGATACCGAACAGGCCCAGCACGATGTCGACTGGGTCGCGGTAGGCGACAATAAGCGCGATGAGGACGAAAAGGAGCGCCAGCGGACCGACGATGGTCAGGCTGTCGGACTGGGAGGACTCGATTTCGTGGGTGATGACACCGCCCCCGAAGATGGTGAAATTCACACCGTTTGCCGCCTCGTCGCCGATGGTCCGCATCGAGAGCTGTGAGTCGATTATCTGATCACCGGCGGTTCCCTGTGCAGTCGACCCTTCGTCACTGAGTTGCGTGACGAGAATCATCGTCGACGACGCGGAAGCCGAGCCGGGGTCGTAGGTGCTCGGCATCAACCCCAGCACACCGTCACCGTTGTCGTCCTCGCCGCTGAGCAGCGAGGTAACGGTCTCCTCCACGTCGCTTTCGTTCATCGACTCCAGTTTCTCCCGCTGGTCTGCCAGGGACGGTGCGGGGCCACTCTGAAGAGCCTCACTGTCCGCCTCGAGGTCGGCGAACTGGTCTGCGAGCACGCCACGCGTCCCGTTTCGGTACGCTGCTTCCCGCTCTGCTTCCGTGTCGGCCTGTCGTAATTCTGTCGTGGCCCGCTCGAACGTCTGCGCGTCCTCGTCGGTGAACTCCACGGACGTGTTCGCTCGCACGCGGTCGAACTCCGCCTGCGCGCTCCGGTTGGGGTTTTGCAGCAGGGTCGTCAGTGCGCCGCGCAACTGCTGGGAGGTGTCATTGAGTGTCTGCTGGCGGCGTTCGAGGGCAGCAGCCTCTTCCTGGGCGATTGCCGTCCGCGCGACGGCGTTGGCGATACTCGACGAGGAGTCGTTCTCGACGAGCGTCTCGTTCACTGTCGCGTTGGCTTCGAGTCGCTGCTGGTAGTCGAGTATCGAGAGCAGCGACTGCTTCGTCAGGACGTTGTCGCCCCGAACGATGACCTGTGCCGTCGTCGTGTTGTCGTCGGCAGTGAAGTTGTTCTGGACGTAATCGAGTTTCTCAGATTCGTCGGACTCGGTCTGGAACTGGTCGAGCGAGGAGGAACTCTCGACCATCGGTGCGCCAGCACCGACGAGCACCGTCAGCAAGAGCATGACGACGATTGCTATCCGGGTATATCCGGTGACTGCACCGGCCAGTTTGTCTGCGAGACTCACGGGGACCACCTTGTTTGTAGGAACATACTAACAGCTATATCAGACCGTTAGTGACGAGCCAATTAAAATCTCCGGAACGAGACGAGTGGTGGTACCATTCAGGTAGTTACAGACCGAGTTCACGGCCGAGGACGAGCCGCTGGATTTCGCTGGTCCCTTCGCCGATTTCCATGAGTTTGGCGTCCCGGTAGAACCGCTGTGGCGCAAAGTCGGTAGTGTAGCCGTATCCGCCGAGCACCTGGACAGCATCCTCGGCGACTTCACGGGCGATCTCTGACGCATCGAGCTTCGCCAGCGAGGAGAGTCGGCGCACGTCTCCGCCCCGGTCTTTCGTGCAGGCGGCTTTGTGGGTCAGCAGCCGTGCGCGCTCGATTTTGCGGTCCATCTCGACGACCATGTCCCGGACGGCGTCGAACTTGCCGATGGGCTGGCCGAACTGTTCGCGGTCAGTCGCGTAGTCGCGGGCTGCCTCGAACGCCCCCTGTGCCAGCCCGACCGAGAGTGCGGCAATCGAGATGCGTCCACCGTCGAGCGTCTTCTTCGTCTGTTCCCAGCCGTCCCCTTCCTCGCCGAGGAGTCGGTCGGCGGGAATCCGCACGTCGTCGAACTGCAACTCGCAGGTCGGCGAGGCGTTCAGTCCCATCTTGTCCCAGACGTTCGTCACCTCGACGCCATCTTCGTCTGGGTCGACGATGAACGTCGAGATACCGTCGTAGCCCGCCGTGGGGTCGGTGACGGCCTTGACCAGTATCGACCCCGCGACGTTTGCGTTCGTGATGAACTGCTTCGTCCCGTTTAGCACCCACTCGTCCCCGTCGCGTTCGGCCAGGGTGTCCATGTCGCTGGCGTCGCTCCCGCTTTCCGGTTCGGTCAGCGCCCACGCACCGAGTGCCTCCCCCTCGGCGAGCGGTCGGAGCCAGCGCTCTTTCTGCTCGTCGGTACCGAAGGCCTCGATCGGTTTGGTTCCCAGCGAGACGTGGGCAGCATACGAGAGCCCAATCGACCCAGACACCCGACCCAGTTCCTCGGTCACGAGCGCGTAGAGCAACTGGTCACCGCCGAGTCCGCCCCACTGCTCGTCGACGGGGACGCCCATCACGTCCAGGTCAGCGAGCGCGTCGAATATCTCGGCAGGGAATCGGTGCTCAGTCTCGATGTCCTGGGCTATCGGTTCGACTTCGTCCTCGCAAAACTCCCGGATTGAGTCGCGCATCATCCGGTGCTCGTCGGGGAGTCGAAAGTCCATACCGAGGCTATGGTGTGCGCCCACAAATACCATGAGGCCGGGCAACAGCACAGCAGCGAGTCCAGTCGCCGAAACCGTTTACTCCGGCGGTGCCGTTCGCCGTACCATGCCCCTCCGCCGCCTTCTCCGTGGTCGCGTCGCCGAGTCGACACTGGAAGATATCGCCAGCGAAGTCGCGGCCCAGTACGGCGAATCAGTCGAAACGATAGACGTACTGGAGGCGGATAACTGGCTCTCGATTCCCTGCGTCGTCAACGACCAGTGGTTCGTGAAAATCATCAGTGCGCAGAACTCCATCGTCCACGCGCTGTTGACGACCGGACGGAACCTCGGCGTTCTCTCCAGTGGGTCGGAAGGGTTTTTCGAACACTTCGGAACGCCTGTCGACATGGCCGAACACGAACTCGACGCCACCCAGCAGATGCGCGAGCTGGGAATCAATGCACCCGAGCCGCTCCGCGCGTTCGAACACGACGGCTACGGCGTACTCGTTCTCGAATACGTCCCCAACTTCGAGTTGCTCGATACGGTGTCCGAGAACACGGTCAGAGACATCGCACCAGCTGTCTTCGACGCGCTCGCACAGATGCACGAGGCTGGACTGGTCCACGGCGACCTCCGTGCAGAAAACGTCCTCGTGGTCGACGGCGAACTCTACTTCATCGACGCGACGAAAGTCCGCGGTGACGGTATCGAGGACGCCCGCGCGTACGACATCGCCTGTGCGCTCGCCGCACTGGAGCCACTCATCGGTGCCAAAGCGGCGGTCGACGCGGCGGCGGCGAGCTACGACGGGTCGACGCTCGTCGACGCCGACAGCTATCTGGACTTCGTCAGTATCCGTCCCGACCACGACTTCGATACGGTCCGGCTGAAGGGCGAAATCTCGAAAATAGTCAACTGAGCCCTGTTATTCAGCGTCTTCTGGTACGTCGAAGTCGTGGAAGTGCTCGCCTTCCTCTTTGCTCAGGATGTCCAGTGCGGCCGCGCCACCGTCGCCCGCGGAGATGATAGCCTGCCACTCCTGGTCGCGGACCATCGCACCCGTCGCGTAGGCATCGTCGACGCTCGTCTCCATCCCGAGGTCCACGTCGACCGTATCGCCGTCGAAGTCACAGCCCAGTGCCTCGGCGAGCGAGCGATCTGCACCCGTCGCGAGGACGAGGTAGTCGGCAGTGTGCTCGCCGTCGTCCGTCGTCACGACGAACTCGCCGCCGTCTTCGCTGACACCGGTTACTTCCGTCTGATGGCGCTCGACGCCGAACTCGTCGACCTGCTCGCGCGACTGCTCCATGAACTCGGTTCCATCGAGGCTGTCGATACCGAGATAATTGAACAGATGGGCCTTGTGCAGCCAGGTCTCATCGGTATCGAAGACGAGCGTCTCGAGTCCGTTCTTCGCTGTGAACAGGCCAGCACTCAGACCCGCGGGGCCACCGCCGACGATAGCTACTGTTGACATACAAACTCGTGTTCGGTTCCCAGACAGAAAAACGGAGTACCCCGACGAACCGGTCGGCAGGTCACTCCAGCAGTTCCTTTGTCTTCCGGTGGCGATACCGAAACATCGGCTCGAGCCCGACCACGCCGAGCGGGCCGACGGCGCGACCGAGCGGGCCGAAGGGGAGTTCGTACTCCACCTTGTCCCGGACAACCGTCGCGCCGTCGTCGGCGTAGAACATGTGGGTGTGTGTCCACTCGGGGAACGGGCCATCGGCCATCACGTCACGGAAGTACGCCGACCCGCCGGTGCGCTCGCGCGCGACGATGTCGGACACCCACTGCTGGCGCGGGCCGACCCCGAAGGGGCGAATCGAGGACTCGACGACCGACCCTGCATCGAGGACCTCCGGGTCCGGTTCTCCCTCCGGCCCGCGAACGTCCTCGATTCGAATGTTCATCCACCCCGGTGTCAGCTCGACGAGTCCCTGTTCTGTGGAGTGAAACTGCCAGACGTCTTCGAACGGCGCGAACACGCGCACCGACCGCTCGTAGGTGGGCATACTCGCGATAGGGGCGAGAACGGCAAAACTTCACGGGATTGGTCTCCGACATCGCGGTTCGGCGCTACGGCCAGACACCGCTTTCACGGGCGGATTGCAACACGCGCCGAATCGCGACGACGTACATCGCCGTCCGGAAGTTCGGCACGTCGTGAGACTCGTAGACGTCGACGAGGTCGTCGAACGCCTCCGTGATGACGCGTTCGAGTTCGTCGTTGACGCGCTCCTCGGTCCAGTGGAACCGCTGGCGGTTCTGGACCCACTCGAAGTAAGAGACCGTAACACCACCGGCGTTTGCCAGAATATCCGGAAAGACGTGTACGTCGCTCTCGCTCAGTACGTCGTCGGCATCCGGCGTGAGCGGGCCGTTCGCCGCCTCGACGATGATATCTGCGTGGACGTCGCGGGCCAGTTCTTCGTCGATGGCGTTCTCGAGCGCCGCAGGGATGAGCAAGTCTACGTCCATCGTCAGCAACTCCTCGTTGGTCATCGTCTCGGTAGCCCCGTCGTAACCGCCGACTGCTCCGGTCTGCAGTTTGTATTCTTTCACTGCACTGGCATCGAGTCCATCCGGATGGTGAATTGCCCCCGAAGAGTCTGAGACGGCAACGATGTTCGCACCGGAGTCGTCGAGCAACTCGGCAGCGACGGAGCCGGCGTTGCCGTACCCCTGAACGGCGACTGTCGCCTCGTTGATGTCCCAGCCGAGATAGTCGAACGCTTCCCTAGAGACGAGCATCACCGACCGCCCGGTGGCCTCGACGCGACCCGCACTCCCGCCGCTTTCGATTGCCTTCCCGGTGACGACGCCCGGTTCGGTCGTGTTCTCCAGTGTCTCGTAGGTGTCTTTGATCCAGTTCATCTCCCGCTGGCCGGTGTTCACGTCGGGGGCTGGAATGTCCCGGTCGGCACCGATGAGCGGCCGCAGTTCGGTCGCGAACGCGCGCGTCAGCCGCTCCAGTTCGGCGTCTGAGTACTCGATCGGATTGACGGCGATACCCCCCTTTCCGCCACCGTAGGGGATGCCGACGGCCGCACACTTGTACACCATCCACCCGGAGAGTGCTTTCACCTCCGAGCGGTCGACGTTCGGGTGATAGCGAATCCCGCCTTTGTAGGGACCGCGGTCGCCGTTGAACTGCGAGCGGTACGCTTCGAACACCTCGATCGTGCCGTCGTCTAGCTCCACCGTGAGATTCGTTTCGAGAACGCGTTCGGGGTATTTGATGCGTTCGAGCTTGCCAGCATCCACGTCGAGAAACGCCGCGGCGTCGTCGATTTGTTCCTGCAAACTCTCGAACGGGTTCACCTCGTCTGACATGTGCTACCAAACACATACTGTCGGCAAAAGGATATCGCTGGTGTGCGTTCGGATTATTCTCACAAAGGCATTATTTTTCGGCGGACTCCTCGGCACACTCGACGATGCGCTCGGCCTGGGCCACGAGGGGTGCATCGATCATTTCTCCGTCGACGGTGAAGACACCCCGTCCCTCGGTGTCGGCCTCGTCCCGTGCTGCGAGGACGCGTTCGGCCCACGCGATGCGGTCCTCGCTCGGTGTGAACGCGTCGTTGACGACCGTTACCTGTCGGGGATGAATTACCATCTTCCCGTCGTACCCCATTTCCATGCCGCGCTCGGTGTCCCGACGGAGTCCGTCGGTGTCTTCGAAATCAGTGTTGAGCGTGTCGATTGCGTCGACACCCGCCGCGCTCGCGGCCGCGACGACGCGTTGACGCGCGTAGATGACTTCGGTCCCCTTCGCTGTGCGGGTTGCACCCACGTCGGCAGCGTAATCCTCCGCGCCAAAGAGAAGCGCGTCGACGGCATCGGCGGCAGCAATCGCTTCGGCGTGAAGCACGCCAGCCGCGGATTCGACCAGCGCCAGGACCGGGACGTCGGCGTCGTGTTCGTCGAGGAGGCGACGGAGCGTCTCTACATCGTCGGCGTCGCTCACCTTCGGAAGCATCACGCTGTCCAGCCGCGGGTCGCCAGCCAGGACTGCCCCGAGGTCGTCGTCGGCTGCGATGCCGGTGGGATTGACCCGGACGCAGACCTCACAGTCGGGGTCGATATCGTGCAATACCTCGTTGACCACCGACCGAGCGCGGTCTTTCTCGGCAGGTGCGACGCCATCTTCGAGGTCAAAGACGACCACGTCGGCTCCGCTCCCGGGGGCTGACCGGAGCTTCTCCGGCTGGTCGCCGGGGGTAAAGAGAACGCTTCGCCGTGGCATATCTGGAGATGGACGGGCCGGCCGTATAGTGATGCGGGTCGGCGGCAGCCAGACCCGTTCCGGAGACGCCGTGGCACTTTTTCCAACCCCGGCCGATGAGACTGCCATGACCGGCCTGTACTACGAGGAGTTCGACGTCGGCGAGACAATCGAACACGACAAGCGCCGCACCGTCAGCGAGAGCGACAACCAGCGGTTCTGTGACATGACGATGAACCAGCAGCCGCTTCATCTCGATGCCGATTTTGCAGCGGAGACGCAGTTCGGCGAGCGCGTCGTCAACGGTCTGTACACGCTCTCGCTCGCCGTTGGACTGACTATCCCTGACACCACCGACGGCACCATCGTCGCCAATCTCTCCTACGACGATGTGGAACATCCAAACCCGGTCTATCACGGTGATACGATTCGCGCACAGTCGACGGTGACAGACAAGCGTGAAGCGAGTGACGGCGAGCGCGGCGTCGTCACGATGCACGTCGAGGTGTTCGCGGTCAACCGGGACGGTGACGGTGGAGAGAACGGGGAGACGCTGGTCTGTGCGTTCGACCGGACGGTCCTGTCACTGCGGGTCGACACGTAACCCATCGACATCAAACGGTGATATACGCGATAACGACAGTGTTGATGAGGACAGCCGCGAGTGACGGCACGGCGAGGCCGACGGGGACGACGACCCCATAGCGGTCGTCGACCACCAGTCGGCAACAGCCACCGACGAAAAGCGCGCCGACTTTGATTGCGTACAGTCCGAGAACGCCGGCAGCGTCGATGGCCGCGCGTGCGATGGGGTTGAGCTCGGTGAGCCCGAGCGTCAACCCGTGGACAGTCAGGGTGACATCGACGAG
Organism: Salinibaculum salinum; assembly: GCF_037645885.1. Lineage (NCBI taxonomy): Archaea > Methanobacteriati > Methanobacteriota > Halobacteria > Halobacteriales > Haloarculaceae > Salinibaculum > Salinibaculum salinum. The sequence goes on from NZ_JBBENW010000018.1 coordinate 49,245, forward strand.
CATCGCCGCGAAGACGACGAACCAGAGCTCCCGTTCACGGGCACGAGCTGCAGTCAATACTCGACTGAGGCGGGAATCGGGTGTGTCTCGCTGAGCGGACGGGCTGGATGGGACCGCCCGCCGGATGGTGTCTCGAATGGGCATTGACCGGGAGCAGGGGAACCGGGGTCCGTATGGGGCGACAGGCATCGGGCACCCCGGCATCGTTACCTCTCGGCGCGACCCACATTGTTACAGAGTCGCTAGGTCGTCCTCACACTGGTGTACAGCGCGTAAAGACGACGTTAGAACGTCGTAGGCACTGCCATCTACGGCGCATCGAAGCGGAGGGTCACACACACAACTCGCTTTGCGACAGAGAGCCAAGCGGAAAGCGATGAATACCGCTGCTATCGCCGCTCGCGCGCCCGCACCGTCGGTAATCGCCCGCGTCGGTCTCGGCACGATGGTGTTTCTCGCCGGCATCCACAAACTGGCCGCACCAGAGATGTGGGCGCTGTACGTCACCGACTGGCTGGCGCCGTGGCTCGTCGTCTCACCGGTCGACTTCATGCTGATAAACGGCGTCCTCGAAATCGGGTTCGGTGTCGCTATCGTCGCCGACCGCTGGACAGTCGTCGGTGCTGGCGTCGCTGCTGTGTCTCTCTCTGCGACGGTCGGCTATCTCGCCGTCGTCGCCATCCTCGAGAACGGTCTCTTTCTGGACGTGCTCGTCCGCGACGTGGGACTGGCCGCGCTGGCGTGGGCGGTCGTGGTCGACGCACTCAGCGAGTGAGTTAGAACGTCGGACCGTCGTCAGCCGGATCGTCACGGAGTGCCGGGTCGTGTTGTTCGTCGAATCCCCCGCCGAATGACTCTTCGTAGTTATCCTCCGAAGAGGTCGCAGTAGTGTTGTAGACGGAGATTCCACGTGAGAGGAGTTCTTCGATGGCCTGTTCACGGTTCAGAAAGTCGCCCTCCTGAACGACGCGAGTGATTTTGCTCTCCATCTTGTCCGGCAACGACACCTCGTAGGTAGGCATGTTCCCCTCTCAGAAACTCGCTCGTGTAAATGCTCCGTTCTGCTGGCGCAATGTCTGCCATTATTGTTACTCACAATTTCTCGGCAATCGTCTCGACAGCCAGGACGAACCGGTAGAGAAGGTAGACGACAAACAGCGCGATTGCGAGTTCGAGCGCGCCGAGTGCGATCGCGACAGGGGCAGTGAGGCTCCCACCGATGACGACTGCGTATACAAACACGGCAACGAGGACGAGTACCACACCAGCAACCCACCTCGGTACGTCAAAATCTGATTCACCAGTAGCCATACGCGTAGCCAGGAAAGAACCGAACAAAAACCAACTGGAGAGCCAAACAGGGATTTGAGTTATGGGCGAACGGAACGTTTTCGGCCCAGCATCCCTCGGACAAAGCGCCGCTACAGTACGGTCCCGTGTTTTTTGTCCGGTCGGTCTTTTTCGACATCTTCGTAGAAGGCAAAGCGATTCTCCAGTTCTGTCCGGAGGGAACTGGGCGGAACGATGTCGTCGATGACGACTTCGCTCGCCATCCGGCGCACGTCGATGTCCTCGCGGTACTCCTCGCGGAGTTCCTGTTCGCGCTCTTTGCGCTCCTGTTCGTCCTCTATCGCGTCGAGTTTGTTCGCGTAAACGGCGTTGATCGCCGCTTCGGGACCCATGATCGCAATCTCACCCGACGGTAGTGCAATCGTGGATTCGGGGTCGTAGGCGGGGCCGGACATCGCATAGATACCCGCGCCGTAGGCTTTCCTGACGACGACACACTGTTTCGGAACCGTCGCCGAGGAGGTGGCGTAAATCATCTTCTTGCCCTGTTCGAGAATACCTTCCTTCTCGACGCTGGAACCGGCCATGAATCCAGGTGTGTCTGCCAGATACAGCAGCGGGATGTTGTAGGCGTCGCACTTCCAGACGAACTGGGCGGCTTTCTCAGCGGAATCGGGGAAAATAGCCCCGGCGCGCTGGGCCGGCTGGTTGGCGACGACTCCCACGGGACGGCCGTCGATGCGAGCGAATCCGGTCAGAATTTCCTTGCCGTACTCCGGTTGGAGTTCGAACCACGAGTCGGCGTCGACGACGCGTTCGACGATATCGGTCATGTCGTAGCCTCGATTTGGGTCCTGTGGAATCACGCCGTCGATGCCCTCGGGCGACCGGGCGGGCGCCTGCCCGTCCGTGTGCGGTGGTTTCTCGTCGCTGTTGTCCGGGAGATAGGTAATCAACTTGCCCACCAGTTCGCGAGCGTGCTCTTCGTCCTCGGCCACGAGGTCCGCGCTTCCGGAGTACTTCGCGTGTACGTCCGGACCACCGAGTTCGGCGAGTTCGATGTCCTCGCCGGTGACCATCTTGACCATCCGCGGGCTGGCGATTGCCATCGCCGACATGCCCCTGACCATGACGGTGAAATCGGCGAAGACGGGGGTGTATGCCGCGCCGGCGATACAGGGACCGTAGAGGACGCAAATCTGCGGGACGCGTCCCGACAACAGCGAGTGGTTGTAGTAGTATTTCCCGATGCCCTCCCGATTTGCAAAGAACCCCGTCTGCTGATCGATTCGCCCGCCGGAGGAGTCCATCAGATAGAGGACCGGCCGTCCGGTCTTCATCGCGCGCTGTTGCATCCGGAGGAACTTCTCGACGCCCTTCGAGGCCATACTCCCTGCCTTGACCGTGTAGTCGTTGGCCATGAAGTGTACGTCCCGTCCGTCGAGATCCGCCGCACCGGTGATGAGTCCGTCCGCAGGCAGACGGTCCTCGGCGTCGACCTCTGCGAACTTGCCGTCCTCGAACAACAGGCCGTCAGTCTCGTCTCCGCCGAACCAGAGGTCCATCCGGTCGCGAACAAACAGTTTCCCGGCGTCTGCGAGTTTTTCGCGGTACTTTTCTTTGCCGCCGGATTCGATGTCTGCAATCTCCTCGCGAAGGCGCTCTTCTCGCTCTGTCGGCCCGAGGTCGTCGGCTCCTTTGGCTGGCGGTTCCCGTCCGTCAGTCACAGTCGACGATGGCGGGTCGTGCGTAACGACCGGGTCGGTCGCGTCGCCAAGATATACTTCGACGGTATCGTCGACGTGTTCGGCCACTGCAGTGGCGATTGCACTCGCTTCGTCGGTGCTCGCCTCCGCGGCGATGCGGAGTTTCATACCACACCCATCCAGGGGGAGTGTGAAAATGGTTCACCCTGGCCGCTTATATGTCCGCACGTCGTACGCCGGGGCGATGAACACCGGCAGGCAGTCGTTTTCCCCTCTCTCTGTACTGACTGCTGCCACCTCGTCGGTGCCGTTCTCCCGCCGCCGATTGCTCGCGGTGACGCTGCTCGGTCTCCTCGCCGTTACCTGTTTGTTCGCCCTGTCGGGCACCGGTGGTGCAACTGTCGCTGACGGACAGTACGCACACGGTGGGGAGTCCGACGACGAACCCCCAGGATTCGGAAACGGCAGTCGAATCAACGACACAGCCATAGCGGTGACGATTAGCGACAACCACGATGTCGATGAATCGACTATCGAAGCCTCGGACTTCCTGCTGAGTCACGGGTCGATCAGAAACGTCAGTGTCAGCGAAGACGGATCGGACGCGACGGCCACGCTCTTGCTCACGCGACGAATTAATCAGGACAACGTGACTGTCGTACTCCAGTCCGATGCGACAATCCTCGATACGAACGGCAACGCACTCGACTCCTCGGCGTCAGACTCCTTCGTCATCGTTCCCAACATGGACGGTGTTCCACCAGCACTCGAGGACTTCTCGGTGACCAACGCCACCGGCGGGCCAGCGACCATCCGTATCGAAGCACGGGAGGCGCTGAGCGACTTCCACCTCACGCTCAACGGTCCGGCAAGCGATACACTCGACCGGTCCGATTTCGAGACTGTCGACAACGGCAAGACCTGGGAGACGACGTACAGCCCGCCGGCCGACGGAACGTACGTCGCGTATATGAACGGCCTGACAGACGAGGCGGGGAACACACGTGAGTCGTCACGGAACAGGCGCTTCGTCGCCGACCTCACTCCCCCAGACGCTGTCGCCGCACTCGACCTCGCTAACTCACAGAATCTCTCGATTGCCTTCGACGCTAGCCAGTCCAGCGACGAGAACGGCATCGAGCAGTACAGTTGGGAATTTGGAGATGGCAACACAGCGACGGGGCCCCGCGTGGCGAACGACTTCCTGCCCGGGAACTACACCGTGCGACTGAACGTCACCGATATCTACGGGAACACGGCCGGCGATACGATTACACTAAATCTGACGCGCGGGTCGGGAGACGCCGACGCCGTCTCCGAGTCGGAGTTGCGCGAGCGAGTCGGCGGCGGCCTGAACGTCTCGGTCGACCGCCGAGGCGGTCTCGACTCCAGCGACGCGTTCGTCGGCGTCGACAACGCCCGACGAAACGAGTCAGTCGCCGTAGGAACGCTCGATAGCGACGACGAACTGGCGAGGTACGGTCCAGTTTCCCTCGACGGAATCGAAGTCACCCTCGCGACGAACCGGTCGTTCGACCTCGGACTCTCGATGACCGGCAACGAATCGGTCAGAGATGCGGCAGTCGCCACCGAGGCGATGCCACTCGCCGGATTCACTGTCGTCAACACCGTCGCCGACGAGGAGATCGCGAACGCGAACATCCAGTTCAGCGTCGACCAGTCGCGACTGCGCGCACTCGACGTGTCACCGGCCGACGTCTCGCTGTATCGGTATCACGACGGTCGCTGGAATGCGGTCCCGACGAGAGCGCTGAACGCCACGAACGAGACGCAGCCGTTTCGTGCGGAGTCACCCGGATTCTCGCGGTTTGCTATCACGGCAGACACCGCGACGAATTCGAACATCGTCGTGACCGATGCGACGGTCGAGACCCCGCAGGTTGCATCCGGTGACACTTTCTCGGTTACAGCAACCGTCGAGAACAGCGGTGACTTCGACGGAGCGTTCACCGGTGGGCTGGAAGCAAACGGCACCCTCGTCTCGACAGCGACGACATCGGTCGCGGCTGGCGAGACGGCGACACTCAGCCTCCAGTCACAGCCATCAGACGAGGGAACCTACACCCTCTCGGTTAACGGAACTGCCGCCGGAACAGTCGATGTAACGCCAACCACGACAGACACCAATTCAGACGCCGACACCAGCGACCGGCAGTTCGTCGTCACGAACGCCTCGCTGGGGACACAGCAGGTCGACGTAGACGAAGTGTTCTCGGTCGAGGCAACAGTCGAGAACCGCGGTGCGCAACCAGACAACTTCACCGCCGGACTGGCCGTAAACGGAAGCGTCGTCGTTGTGACCGAAACCAGCCCGATTCCGCCCGGCGACTCGCAAACAGTTGAGCTGGACTACCTCCTCAACCGCTCCGGAGCGTTCCATATCTCGGTCAACGGAACATCGGCCGGGACACTCACTGTCGGTGACGTGGGAGACGGCGACGACACCGAAGACGGCGGCCCACTCGCCCAACTCGCTGGCGTCCTCGGCGTGTTACCGATGGGACTGCTCCAACCGATTTTCCTGTTCGTCGTCCTGCCGATAGCCCTCATCTACGGCCTCCTGAAGGCACTGGCAATCTATCTGGGGTACTGAGAGTAGGAACTCGTCAGGAGAGAGCCGATTCCAGTCGGTCGACGAGCGACTCGCTCCCGACGAACACCGGCGTTCGCTCGTGGAGTCCGTCGGGGTCGCAGTCGAGCAGTGACTGCGTCCCGTTAGAGGAGGCACCACCGGCCGTTTCGATGACGTGAGCGATGGGATGGCCCTCGAACTGGAGACGGAGTTTTCCTTCCGGCCGCTCCTCGAGCATCGGGTAGCCGAAGATACCGCCGTAGGTGATGACCTGATTGACGTCCGCCACCATCGCGCCGCCGTAGCGGAGTTTCAGCCGGTCGGCCTCGATGTCGTCGACGTAGGACCTGAACTGGTCGGTCCAGTCGGGGATGCGGCCACCGAAGCCGTAGACGACTGGGTCGTCGGGAATCGCCACGTCCTCGGTCAACACCGAGCGCTCCTCGCCGTCGAGCAGGTACTCGGTAACCGTGCCGCCGCGTGCGACGAGCATCGTGGTGATGGGACCGTAGAGGACGAACCCGGACGCGACGAGCGCGCTCCCCGGCGCGGGCAGCGACTCGTCGAAGACGCCGACGATGGTCCCCATCCCGTTGTTCGATTGCAGGTTCGAGGAGCCGTCGAGCGGGTCGCAGGCGACGTGGTACTGGCCGGCGTCGTCGGCTTCGACAACGCCGTCGCGTTCCTCAGAGGCGTAACTCCCTACGCCGTCGAGTGCGAGCAAGCGCTCTTCGAGCAGTTCGTCGGCGTACACGTCGGCAGCGAGTTGCTGTTCGCCGCTGGGATTTTCCGCGTCTGCGTATGCGCGTCGCTCTGCGAGTGCGCCCCGAACGTCCGCAGCAGTCGTCGCGACCGTCTCGAAGACGGTCTCGATAGCGTCTGTCATCGCCTACTCGCCGGCCGCTTCGAGGGCGGTATCGACGGTCGTCTCCTCGAAGATGACTTTCTCCAGTGCGTCGAGGATGTGGCGGGGATTCTCCCGCTGGAAGACGTTCCGGCCGACCGCCAGCCCGACACCGCCGGCGTCGATGGCTGCCTTGACAGTTTCGAGGAAGTCGCGGTCGCTAGTCTTCGAGCCGCCGGACATGACCACCTTCGTCGGGCCGGCCATCCGGACGGCCTGTTCCATGGCTTCCTGGCTGCCGGGGTATTTGACCTTGGCAACGTCGGCACCGAGTTCGAGTGCCTGGCGAGCGGCGTAGGCGATGGTGCCGGGTTTGGTGTCGTTTTTGAGCCCCTGACCGCGCGGGTACGACCACATGACGACCGGGAGGTCGTGTTCGCGGGCGGCCTCTTGGGCGTCGCGGAACTCCTCGGCCATCTCGATTTCGTGGTTCGACCCACCATAGAGGGTGAAGCCGACGGCGTCGGCGTTCAGTTCGTTCGCTGCGTACTCGACCGAGCAGTTGACCGCCGAATCGGGTTCGCCCATCCAGAGGTTCGACGTACCGTTGAGCTTCGCTAGCAGGTTCACGTCGTCCTCGTAGGATGGGTAATAGGCCTCTGCGATGCCTTTCTGGACAGCCAGCGAGGTGACCGCGGGGTGGGTCGCAACGTCGAAAACCCGCTCTGGATCCGCGCTCTCTGGGACATCCTCGAAGTCGACCGGACCGTGTTCGAGGCCGTGGTCGTACGCGAGGATGAGGACTTTGCCGTCTCGCGCCAGTGGACTATCGTTGAATGGTTGCATATGCGTGGGTGCGGCAGGTGCCAGTAAAGTTCTTTTGAACCCCCACAACGACTGTGCGATACTCCGATAAACCGTCAATAGGCTTTCAACAGTTGCCAGCGTAGTTGTTTCATGGTCACACTCGACACAATCCAGACGGTCGGTGTCCTCGGCGCTGGACGAATGGGGAGCGGTATCGCGCAAGTCGCGGCGACACACGGCTACGACGTGGTCATGCGTGATATCGAGCAGACGTACGTCGACGCCGGACTCGACACCATCGAGCGGAATCTGAACCGACTCGTCACAAACGACCGACTTGGTCGCGCAGACGCAAACGCCGCCAGCGAGCGCATCACCGGGACGACGGAGTTCGACGATATCGCACGGGCTGACGTGGTCGTCGAGGCTGTCGTCGAGGAAATGGCGGTAAAGAAGGAGGTGTTCCGCGATCTTGACGACGTGACTGACGACGACATCGTGTTGGCGACCAACACGAGCACGCTCTCGATTACGAGCATCGCCGCGGCGACGGCCCGACCCGACCTCGTCGTCGGCATTCACTTCATGAACCCCGTTTCGCTGATGAACGGAGTGGAAATCGTCGCCGGCGAGAAGACCAGCGAAGAGACAGTTGCCTTTGCCCACGACTTCGCCGAGGACCTCGGCAAGACGACCTGGGAGTCCGACGACAAGCCGGGATTCGTCGTCAATCGCGTCCTGATGCCCTGGATTAACGAAGGGATTCGCCTCTACGATGAAGGTACCGCCACGAAAACCGACATCGATCGGGGAATGAAACTCGGGACAAACGTCCCGATGGGACCGCTCGAACTCGCCGACCACATCGGTCTCGACGTGGTGCTGGACGCCAGTCAGACGCTCACAGACGAACTCGGCGACCGCTACAAACCGGCCTACCTGCTCAAACGAAAAGTCGAAGCCGGCGACCTCGGGAAAAAGACTGGAACGGGGTTCTACGAGTACGACCGGTAAGGCGCTATCTCCATCCCGAGCCCCGACCGATGTGAACGACGAAGACAGGCACCTCGGCGTTCTCGACGACGCGCTGGGTGACGCTGCCGACCGTCGCGATGCGCTCGTGGTCGCTCCGGCCGTGTGTTCCCATGATGACAACGTCGATACCATTCTCGGCAGCGTACTCGATGATGCGCTGTGAGGGGACGCCCGACCGGATAGCGGTCGTGACAGCAATTCCCTCCGAGCCCGCACGCTCGGCGACGCGGGCGACTGCTCGCTCACAGTGGTCCTCCAGCGTGGTTTCGGTCTCGAACTTCTGGTCACCCTCGAGTTGCTCGAACTGGCGTTCGTCGATGACGGCCAGTGCGTGGATATCCGCGTCGTAACGGGTTGCCATCTCGACGGCGTGGTCTAACGTCTTCTCCGTCCCCTCGCTGCCGTCGGTCGGCACCAGAATCCGGTCGTACATTGCCACAGACTGCGACAGCGACCTACTTCAAACGACGGGTCGCTCGCATATCGCTGCGCTCGCGGTCGGTATCCGCCCGATTTAGCTGTCGCTTCTGATCACGGCTCTCCGTTTGAACGTACTAGCCACACATTCTTTTTATTCAGTAGCGACAACCACTGACACGATGCTCTCTGCCCTGTCCCGCCTCCGCGAGCGACTCGCAGATTGGTGGTCCGTCGAAGACCCCGACGACCGTATCGAGGGCACAGGAGAAGTACATCTTGATCCGGCGTACAACGGCCGGTACGAGGCAGAGCGGAATCTCAAAGAGCTCGCCGACGCCGAGACGCACGAGGAATCAGACCCGGACAATTAGTCCTGCAGTTGCTCGGTCAACCAGTCGTAATGCTCGCGCAGGCGACGCTCGCCCGCGTCCGTGAGGACGTACGCGTCGTGAATTCCCTCGGTCCGTGTCTCGACGAACCCCGATTTTTCGAGGGCATCGAGTGCGCCGTAGAACGATTTGGGTTCGATACGCTCACCATCGTGTGATTCGAGTTGTGACTTCAGCGCCTGCGCCTGTAGCTTTTCGCCGGCCAGCAGCGCGCAGATGTCGCGTCGCCGGCCGCTCTGGAGGAACTTCGTCATAGCGTGAGGACCGCGAGCGAGCGGCTTTGCAGTTGTGGTCCACTCACGCTCACCAGCCCCGGAGTCCAGATTCTCACACGGGCGCCCACAACCGGAACGTTTCAACCGCTCGGGTCCTAATGACCGACGATGGCAGACGCCGACTCCGAACCCGGGGCGACACAGCGTGCGAACGGAATCACAGCCACCTACCAAGAAACGGACACCGAGCGCCTGCTCTCGTTCGAGCGTGAGGGTCGCACTGCCGCTATCGCCCAGAACGTCGAGGGATACGCCATGCTGAAAGTTCGTCCCTCCGCCGATGGCGACGAACTCGAACGCTACTACGGGTTCGACATGGCTCTCGACCACGCCGCAGAACTGCTGGGCTGTTCACCGCACGATATTCCGATTCCAGACGCAGCAGCCGATATGGGGATGTAACACCTCTTTTTGCTGCGTCGGGTGACACACACGAGCCTCCGGCTCGTGGTGCACCACTCCTTGCAAAAACTAGGGGAAAAAGGCTGCTCGCGGCCGGTCGGCCGCTCGCAGGTGCTAACGTAGCTTCTACCGCAACCGCACTGCCACCGCAACGCGGCCCTGCCCTTCCCCGGAGGTGTGCGATGAAACGCACACCTCGGCCTATCGTTCCTGTTCGAACACCAGTCCGACAGTCGTCCCGTTTTTTTCGAGGGTGTCGATGAATCGCCAGCCCTCGCGAGCGTGTTCGTTGATGACCGATTCGATAGAATCCAGCTTCCGTGGGTCTGCCTCTGTCGCGTGTGTCGTGTAGACGTACTTCTGCTCGGCCATACCCGTTTCAGGGGTTCTGGCGGGAAAAGCCCCCGTACTTATTTGCCCACCAGTACAGAGTCGCTAGTATGGAAAGTCCACTCGCCCGCTTCGAGCATCCGGCGTACGTCACTGGCATTGCGACTGCGATAAGTTACGGTCTCATTCTGGGATTCATGTTCGTGCTGCTCTTCGTCGTGCCGTTCCTGCTGTTCTTGCTGTTGTGAGACGGTAATAATCGCTGTGGCCGGGAGCGCGCTCCGTCGCGCGACCCGGGGAAAGGCAGGACTGCTGTCTGCGGTACCATGACTATAGCAACCGCGAACGCTCTACCGAGCGTGAGCGGTCGTCCTCACGAACGAAGTGAGTGAGGGCTCGCGGGAGCTTGCTCCCGCGGTGTTTTTCCCCAAGTTTTTGTGAGGAGGGGTCCGGTGCGCGCTCGAAGAGCGCGCCCGAGGCCCGACGAAACAAAAAGTGGGTGCTGTTAGGCGAACGTCCGAGACACGTCTTCGTCTTCCTCTTCCTTCTCGATTTTGTCGTAGGCGCTCTCGAAGTCGGTCATCCGAACCTCGGTCCGGTCCTCGCGAATGGCGAACATCCCAGCCTCGGTACAGATAGCCTTCACGTCGGCACCGGAGGCCTCGACGGCCATGTCGGCAAGCACGCCAAAGTCCACGTCGTCGGCAATGTTCATGTTGCGCGTGTGGATTTTGAAGATCTGCTCGCGGCCAGTCACGTCGGGCTTTGGCACTTCGATGAGGCGGTCGAAGCGACCCGGGCGGAGGATGGCACGGTCGAGCATGTCGAAGCGGTTGGTCGCGGCGATGATGCGGATTTCACCACGGTCCTCGAAGCCGTCCATCTCCGAGAGGAGTTGCATCATCGTCCGCTGGACTTCTGCGTCGCCGCTGGTCTTCGAGTCCGTCCGCTTGGCAGCGATGGCGTCAATCTCGTCGATGAAGATGACGGCGGGTTCGTGCTGACGGGCGAGTTCGAAGAGGTCACGAACGAGTTTCGCGCCCTCACCGATGAACTTGTGGACGAGTTCCGACCCGGCCATCTTGATGAACGTGGCGTCGGTCTGGTTCGCCACGGCTTTCGCGAGCATCGTCTTCCCCGTGCCCGGCGGGCCGTGCAAGAGTACGCCAGACGGTGGGTCGATCCCCACGTCTTCGAACATGCCAGGGTTCTTGAGCGGCATCTCGACGGTTTCGCGAACTTCCTCGACCTGTTCTTCGATTCCGCCGATGTCCGTGTAGTCGACGCCAGGGGACTCTTCGACTTGCATCACGCGAGCACGCACGTCCGTCTCGTCGTCGAGGCTCTTGACGATGGACAGGGAGTTGTTGACCGCGACCCGGGAGTCGGGCTCCAGCGAGTCACGCATCTCCTCGGTGACTTCGGTCAACGCTTCCTGGTTGTTGCCGTGCTGTTTGATGATAACGCCCTCGTCGGTGAGTTCCTGGACTGTGGCCACGAACAGCGGCGACTGCTTGAGCTTCTTGTTCTCGTGAGTGAGCCGCTCCAGCTTCTGCTGGTACTTGTTGTTCTCGGCGTTGGCATCGAGGAGCTTGTCTCGCATCTCCTCGTTCTGGGCTTCGAGTACCTCCAGGCGCTCCTGGAGTGAGTCAATCATCTCCTGCTGGGAGACGTCTTCGTCGTACGGCATATCGACGTCGTCCACAGTATCGGTCATTACACCCCTTCTAGTGCACCGCCTAATAAGAGGTTTCGGGTCAGTTCCAACCGTTGATATTTCGTTTCGGAACCATGATAACTAGTGACCCACGGTGCATCGATTGCCACGCCGTTTCGATAGCGGCAACTAGATGTCCTGCAGTTATAAATTAGATTGGGAAATATTATTAGTCTGTATTGCTGAAGGAGTAGTACAATGAGTGCATCCGAGACAGCCACCACCGAATCCGGTGGCGACGAGAGTGGATGGAGTGCAGTAGCGGACCTGCCGCCGAGTGCAAAACTGGTCGCAAAGGTACTGGAGTACAACGATACGCTGACGCAGAGTCAGCTGGCCGAGGAGACGATGCTCCCCCCGCGGACGGTCAGATACGCGCTGAGCCGACTGGAAGACGTCGGTGTCGTCACGTCGCGGTTTTCGTTTGCCGACGCACGCAAGCGGATCTATACGCTCGAAATCGAGTGAGCGAGCGCGCTTCGCCTGATTGACGACTACTTTCACCTCGCTCTAACAACGCATAAACAGGGTGGCCGTCTACCACTCCGCAATGACCCGGGTCATCCACACGGGGGATACACATCTCGGCTACCAGCAGTATCACCGGCCCGAGCGACGCGAGGACTTTCTGGACGCCTTTCGACAGGTCGCGAAAGACGCAATCGATGACGACGTTGCTGCCGTCGTCCACGCCGGTGACCTCTTTCACGACCGCCAACCGACCCTCCCCGACATCATGGGCGCGATGTCAGTCCTCCAACTGCTCGACGACGCCGACATTCCATTTCTTGCCGTCGTCGGCAACCACGAATCCAAGCGCGACGCCCAGTGGCTCGACCTCTTCGAGTCACTCGGGTTGGCGATACGACTCGGTCCGGAGCCGGTGGAACTCGACGACGTGGCGTTCTACGGTCTCGACTTCGTCGCCCGCGCGAAACGCGATGACCTGGAGTACGACTTCATCCCCCACGACGCCGAACACGCCGTGCTGGTTTCACACGGCCTCTTCCAGCCGTTCCCCCACGGTGACTGGGACGCACAGGAGGTACTTGCCGAGGCCAACGTCGCCTTCGACGCCGTCCTGCTCGGCGACAACCACAAACCCCAGACCAAACAGGTCGACGAGCCCCACGAAGCGTGGCTGACTTACTGTGGGTCCACGGAGCGCGCGAGCGCTGACGAGCGCGACGAGCGCGGCTACAATCTGGTCGTCTTTGACGATGATATCGACATCCGTCGGCGCGGCCTCGACACACGCGAGTTCGTCTTCGTCGACGTGGAACTGCAAGAGGGAGAGGGTGCGAAGCGCGTGCGAGAACGCGTCGGGCAGTACGACCTCACGGATGCAGTTGTGGTCGTCTCGATTAGCGGCGAGGGTGACCCGATTGCACCGGCGACAATCGAGGAGTTCGCCGACGACCGCAGTGCGCTGATTGCCCGCGTCACCGACCACCGCGAGCTAACCGACGAAGGCGACGTGGACGTGAGCTTCGCCGACCCCGACGAGGCTGTGCGCGAGCGGATTCGCGACCTCGGACTCAGTCCGGCGGCCCGCGATCTCGACGAGACAATTCGTGCGAGCAAGGTCCCCGACTCGAACGTCGCCGACGCCGTCGAAGAGAGAGTTCAGGAGTTCGCCGCTGACGCGGACAGCGGGGCTTTCCAGTCCGCAGATGAGAGCGAGGGCGACACCGACGGACAGCCGGCGAGTGCTAGCGGCGGAGAGATGACAGGTGAGAGCGATGACGACGGACAGGTGACGATGGAGGACTACCTATGAGATTCGACCGCATCCGACTGGAGCAGTTCAAATGCTACGACGAGGTGGACGTAACGCTCGACCTCGGCGTGACGGTCATCCACGGCCTCAACGGCAGCGGGAAATCCTCGCTGCTGGAGGCGTGCTTTTTCGCACTCTACGGCTCGAAGGCACTGGAGAAGACACTGGACGAGGTTGTCACCATCGGCGCCGACAGCTCGGTCGTCGAACTGTGGTTCACCCACGACGGCGAGTCCTACCACATCGAGCGCCGACTCAGTGTCAGAAACGGGAACGCACAGACGACCAAGGCCGTTCTGGAGGGACCGGAGGGGACTTACGAGGGTGCGCGAGACGTTCGAGGACGGGTCACAGAACTGCTCCGGATGGACAACGAGGCGTTCGTCAACTGTGCGTACGTCCGCCAGGGCGAGGTGAACAAACTCATCAACGCCTCACCGGGCGAGCGCCAGGACATGCTCGACGACCTGCTCCAACTCGGCAAACTAGAGGAGTACCGCGAACGGGCCAGCCAGGCCCGCGTGGGCGTCGGACGCGTCCGCGACGACAAACAGGGAGCGCTCTCTGAAATCGAGGCTCAGATTGCAGACAAAGAGGAGAAAGATCTCCACGAGCGACTCAACGGCCTCCAGTCGGGGCTTGCGGAAGTTGAGAACGACATCGACCGCTTCGACTCGAACCGGCAGAACGCAGAGCAGACGCTCGAAGACGCCAAATCGGTGCTCGAAGAGTACGAGGACAAACAGCAGGAACTGACCGATCTGACTGCCGACATCGACGATCTCCGGGAGAGAATAGAGGAGACGGAACGCGAACGCGAGCAGTTAGCCGACGAACTGACCGAGGTACGCGAGGAGAGAACTGAGTCGGTCGAACGGCGCGACGAACTGCTCGCGAAAACTGACCTCGACACTGCGACCGCCGAGACAGTGACGGCCCAAGTCGGTGAACTGGAAGCGGAGATCGACGAGGTGACCGAGCGCATCCGTGAGCTGAGCGTCGAAAAGAAAGAGCACGACAGCGACGCCGAGAACGCGAACCAGCGAGCCGACGAACTGGAATCCCAGGCGGAATCGAAGCGCGAGGAGGCAGACGAACTCGAACAGGACGTAACCGACGCACGAGACCTGCTTGCCGAGAAACGCGAACAACTGGAGGTCATCGACGAGGAAATCGCCGAGCATCGTGCAGCCTTCACTGATGCACCCGTCGACGTCGGGGAGGCCGACACCGAGCGTGAAGCCGTCGGGAAAGAGTTGGCAGACGTACGCGAAGAGCGCGCGGGAACCGAGGAGAAACTGGCCAGCGCAGAGGAGCGTCTCGCGGAGGCCCAATCCCTACTCGACGCCGGAAAATGTCCAGAGTGTGGCCAGCCAGTCGACGGGTCACCACACGTCGAATCAATCGACGACCGCCGAGCGGAAGTCGAGCAGCTGGAAGAAAACCTGCAGTCACTCCGCGAACGCGAGTCAGAACTCGCCGAGAAACTGGAGCGACTGGAGGAATTGGCCGAACACGAGGCGGCTATCGAAAAGCGGAACAACGACCGGTCGAACGTCGAGCAACTTGTCGAAGAGCGGGAAGCCACACTGTCGGAGAAGTCAGAGAGGGCGACCGAACTTCGCGAGGAAGCGGCGGAACTGGAGAGTGAAGCCGAGCAGGTTCGCGAGACGGCAGCCGAGGCGCGCGAACAGGCCGCCGAGTGCCGGGAAGCGATTGCGGAGTGCAACCAGGAGAAGGCCGAACTGACGGAGCGGGTCGACCGACTGGAGAAACTGGAGGCGGAAATCGAGCGGGTTTCAGACCTCGACGACCGAATCGAGCAGATTCGGGAGGCGCGCGCGGAGAAAGACGAGCGCAACGAGGAGCGCCGCGAGCACCTGGCGGACAAACGCGAGCGCCGGAGCGAACTACAGGAGACGTTCGACGAAGACCGCATCGAGGAAGCCAGAGGTGAGAAAGAGCGCGCCGAGTCGTACCTCGAACAGGTCCGGGAGAAGCTCTCTGAACTGGAGGACGAGAAATCCAGACTCCAGAACGACATCGGTGGCGTGAAAGCGGAAATCGAAGACCTGGAGACGCTCCGGGACCGCCGTGACCAGATTGCAGCGACCGTCGAGAAGTTGGATTCGCTGTACGAGGAGGCCGAACAGTTACAGGAGATGTACGGGCAGTTGCGCGCGGAACTGCGCCAGCGCAACGTCGAGAGTCTCGAACGGATGCTCAACGAGACGTTCGACCTGGTCTACGAGAACGACTCCTACTCGCGACTGGAACTCGACGGGGAGTACGAACTCACGGTCTACCAGAAAGACGGTGAGACACTCGACCCCGGGCAGCTCTCGGGGGGTGAGCGGGCGCTCTTTAATCTCAGTCTCCGGTGTGCCATCTACCGGCTGCTCGCGGAAGGTATCGAGGGAGCGGCCCCGATGCCACCGCTCATTCTGGACGAGCCGACCGTCTTCCTCGATTCAGGACATGTCTCACAGCTGGTGGAGCTGGTCGGCGCGATGCGAGACCTCGGTGTCGAGCAGATTCTGGTCGTCAGTCACGACGAGGAACTCGTGGGGGCGGCCGACGACCTGCTCCGAGTTCGGAAGGACGCGACGACGAACCGTTCGACCGTCGAACGCGCGGAGACTGCCGATGCCGCGGTGCTGGCAGAAGCCGGCGACTAGTCGGCGTCGTGCTGGAGCAGCGCCAGTGCCTCGCTTGCTTTGTCTGTGGTGGCGTAGCCGCGCTGACCGTTCGCCATCGCCTCCTCGACGAGTCCGGCGGCGCGGAATTCAGTGAGCAGTCCGTGGAGGTCGCTCTCACAGAGGTCGTACGCAGAGAGAAGCGTCCGGATACCGACCGGGCTTTGCGCGTCGATCTCGAGCAGGAGACCCAGTGCACGTTCGTCGTGGACAGCGGTCATCACGCGTCGGACAGTCTCCGGAAGTGCGCTGGCCGCCGTCTCGAGTGGTGATTCGCCGTCAACGAGTTCCCAGTCGTCGTTCGGGAGATGGCGTTGCTCGCCGGTTGCCGGGTCACGGACGAGACTCGACTGGGCCGACTCTTTGAGCAGGAGATAGCGATTGTCGTCCGCGTCTCGAACCGTGCGCATACCGCTGTTTCGAGCCGTTCGGAGTTACTCGTTGTGATTGTCGCTGCCAGCAGCGTCCCCGTCGCCGTCCGTGACACGCTCGTCGATGAGCTGTTTGGCACTTCGATATCGGTAGACGCCATAGCCGAGAACGACAGCACCGGCGGCGGCAAGTTGCCAGCCGAGACGCTGATTTTCCTGAAAGATGACGAATAAGACGCCGACACTCACCACGAGCAAGCCGACGTTGAACACGACAACGAGCGTCCAGAAGGTACCCTCCACGACGGGGTCGATGTCCCTGCCGGTCGTGTCCGGCGCAGTCGGGATGTCGGGACGGAGTTGCTGCTGATCGGGTTCCTGATACTTCTCGTCGAGTACCTCGTGCTCAGGGAACGATTCCCCGTTCTCGTCTCCGTCGTCTATCCCGTCAAGCACGGCTACCCGTTGACTGCCGAGTGCAAAATGCGGTTCGGTCGGCCTGGCACACCCTGTATCGCCGCTCAGGCCATCTCCTCGAGGTTGACCGGCTGGTCGGTCTGAACCCACGCGAGTGGATTCTCCGTGTCGTAAAATACGGTGTCGTCGCCTTCTTCGTAGGCACCGACGGCTGCCACCGCGTCCGGTTCGAGTTCGACCGCCTGTGCGTTCCCTTCGTTCTCGCTACCACGTGCCGTCTCTCGATCCGTACCTTCGCTCATCTATGAAACTGGTATGCTACATCGTACCAAATACTTTCCGGCATCGGTAACGATTCCTTTCGGCTGTCGTAGGAGGCTCCTAACCGACCGGATAGAGACGGGGAGTCCCTCAGACCGTCGGGATTTTACGCACCCGTATCGAACGGACGGCCATCAATGGGACAGTTCGAAATCGGGGACTTCGGGGAAGACGCTGACGACGAGGGCGGCCGGCCTGCCGAGGAGGCCGCGGCCGTCGCGGGCAACGGTGGGTCAAATGCCACCCACGTCGACCCCTCCGAACAACTCTACCCAGATGCCGACGGTACTGTCGAACTGGTCGTCACGCAGGTCGACTACACGATCGAGGGCAACGGTGCCGACGAACAACCAGTCGTCCACGTCTTCGGCCGAACCGAATCTGAGGATCCCGTCCACGTGCGCGTCCACGAATTCCGGCCGTACTTCTACGCACCTGCCAAGAACATCACCGAAGGTCGTCTCCGAGAGTACGACCGCATCACCGGCTGGGAAGAAACCGACGAGGACGGCGAGCCCTACGAGTCGATTCGCGGCGAAGAACTGGTGAAGATTTTCGGCCAGACACCGCGCGACGTGGGCCAGATTCGTGACGAGTTCGACCACTACGAGGCGGACATCCTCTTTCCGAATCGGCTGCTCATCGACAAGGACATCACCAGCGGCGTGCGCGTCCCCGCCCGGATCGTCGACGATGATAGCGACCGCACGACGATTCGCGCCCACCACGACGAACTCGAACCAGTCGAGGTGGCAGCCCCACTTCGTGTCAACGTCTTCGACATCGAAGTCGACGACCGGTCGGGCTTTCCCGAGGAGGGCGAGGAACCCATCATCTGTCTCACCTCTCACGACTCCACGCTCGACGAGTACATCGTCTGGCTGTTCGACGCCCCCGTTGGCGACGCCGAACTGCCGACCGACCTCTCGGGACACGACCCGCTCGACGAGAACGCGGACATCGAGGTTCGAACCTTCGACACCGAGGAGGCGATGCTTGATGCCTTCCTCGACTACATCGACGAGACCGACCCCGACGTGCTCAGCGGGTGGAACTTCGACGACTTCGACGCTCCCTATCTCATCGACCGCCTGGACCGACTCGACGGCGGGACCGACCACGACCTGGATTTCAACCGTCTCTCGCGCGTCGACGAGGTCTGGCGCTCAGACTGGCAGGGTCCCGACATCAAGGGCCGCGTCGTCTTCGACCTCCTCTACGCCTACCAGCGGACGCAGTTCTCCGAACTGGACTCCTACCGACTAGACGCGGTGGGCGAACAGGAACTGGGCGTCGGGAAGGAACGCTACACCGGCGACATCGGCGACCTCTGGGAGAACGACCCCGAACGACTGCTTGAGTACAATCTCCGTGACGTGGAACTCTGTGTCGAACTGGACCGCGAACAGGACATCGTCGACTTCTGGGACGAGGTCCGCCAGTTCGTTGGCTGCAAGATAGAGGACGCCACCACACCGGGCGACGCCGTCGACATGTACGTCCTCCACAAACTCCACGGCGAGTTCGCCCTCCCCTCGAAGGGGCAACAGGAGAGCGAGGACTACGAGGGCGGTGCCGTCTTCGACCCCATCACCGGCGTTCGCGAGAACGTGAGCGTCCTCGACCTCAAATCGCTCTACCCGATGTGCATGGTGACGACGAACGCATCGCCAGAGACCAAGGTCGACCCCGAGGAGTACGACGGCGACACTTACCGCGCACCCAACGGCACCCACTTCCAGAAGGAACCCGACGGCGTCATCCGGGAGATGGTCGACGAGCTTCTATCAGAACGCGAAGAGAAGAAATCACTGCGGAACGAACACGACCCATCAGACCCCGAGTACGAGCAGTTTGACCGGCAGCAGGCGGCTGTTAAGGTGATTATGAACTGCTTCACGCCGGATACGGACGTGCTGACACCACAGGGCATTCGTGGGATTCGGGATCTCGATATCGGAGACGAGGTGTATTCACTCGATCCGGAGACAATGGAGATGGAAATCAAGCCAGTCGTCGAGACGCAGTCGTATCCCGACTACGAGGGCGAACTGGTCGACATCGAAACGAGCAAAATCGATTTCAGTGTTACCCCGAATCACCGGATGCTCGTCCGGAAAAACGAGACGAACGGCATCACCGAAGACGGGTGGGGTTTCGAAGAAGCAGGAAATCTGGACCGAGCGACGAACTACGAGCTGCCCCACGCCTGGGATGGTCCCGATGGAGAACCACTGGACAGGGTGGATCTCACCGAGTACGTCGACGAGTACGAGGTCTGGGTCCGACCGTCGGTCCACGGACACACGTTCGCCTCAGAAATCGGGTACTATCCCGACAAAGTGCTGAAAAACAACGTGGGGGAGGAAGGGTACGTGTTCGGTCCGGGGGAGTTCGAAGAGCACAGAGAGTACATCAAATCGGTCGCGGACCGAACGTACATCCACGCTGAATCCGGACGAAAGTGGATTCCGCGAACCTACGGGGGCGACGACTTCCTCGAACTGCTCGCCTGGTACATCACGGAGGGTAATATCTACACGTCCGAAACAAAGGAGTTCGGCGAAAAGCCCCGTGGGTCAGCGACGACAGTGAAGATAGCGCAGGACGCCACTGCTGTTCCGGATGGTGGAGAAAGCGATCACAGCGCTATCGGTGAGTTGCTCGACCGGATGGAACTGGACTACTACGTCGACGACCAGAGTTACCAGTTCACCTCTCTGCTCTTCGGTAACTTACTCAGAAACATCTGTGGCGACGGTAGCTACGAGAAGAAAATCCCCGAGTTCGTGTTCACGTTGAGTGAAAGGCAAAAACAGCGGTTCCTCGAGACGCTTATCGCTGGCGACGGTGATAGACAAAAGAACTCGTGGCGATACACCACGTCGAGTGAGCAGTTGCGGGACGGCGTACTCCGACTCTGTGCACATCTCGGATTAACGGCGAACTACAACCGAGACAGTGGGTCCTGGAGAATCTACGTCAGCGAAGATGCCAAAAACACCCTCCGAATGCACCGGAGTGCCGAGCGGAGTCAGGCCGAGAACGGTGTCTACTGTGTTACTGTGGAGGACAATCACACCCTGCTTGCCGGCCGAAATGGTAAGTTCCAATTCGTCGGTCAATCGCTCTACGGCGTTTTGGGATGGGACCGCTTCCGGCTCTACGACAAGGAGATGGGGGCCGCCGTCACAGCGACGGGTCGAGATGTCATCGAGTACACTGACGAAGTTGTCCAGAGAGAGGGGTACGAAGTGGTCTACGGAGATACGGATTCAGTCATGTTGGAAGTTGGAGACATTGGGCCGGAAGATGTCGAGGGCGACGTGGAAGTCACCGACGAGATGCGCGAGAAACACCCGGAGATGGACGACGACGAACTCGAAACCATCGCGGCAACTATCGAGAAAGGATTCGAGTTAGAGGAGACGATAAACGCGTCCTACGACGAGTTCGCGCTCGAAGAGTTGAACGCTCAGTTCCACCGCTTCGAAATCGAGTTCGAGAAGCTCTACCGACGCTTCTTCCAGGCAGGGAAAAAGAAGCGCTACGCGGGTCATATCGTCTGGAAGGAGGGCAAAGACGTCGACAACATCGACATTACGGGTTTCGAGTACCAGCGCTCGGATATCGCACCCATCACCAAGGAAGTCCAGAAGGAGGTCATCGACATGATTGTCATGGGGGAAGACACCGAGACAGTCACCGAGTACCTCCACGAAGTCATCGAGGACTTCCGGGCAGGGAACGTCTCGCTCGACGACGTAGGTATCCCCGGCGGCATCGGCAAGAAACTGGACAACTACGACACCGACACCGCACAGGTGCGTGGGGCGAAGTACGCCAACCTCCTGCTGGGGACGAACTTCCAGCGCGGCTCGAAACCGAAGCGCCTCTATCTGAAGAAGGTCCACCCCGACTTCTTCCAACGAGTCCAGTCAGAGCAGGGACTGGACCCCTCCGAAGACCCGCTGTACGGGGAGTTCAAACGCGACCCCGATGTGATTTGCTTCGAGTACGACGACCAGGTCCCAGACGCGTTCGAGGTCGATTGGGACAAGATGCTCGACAAGACGCTGAAAGGTCCCATCGAGCGCATCATCGAAGCGCTCGGCATCTCCTGGGAAGAAGTCAAATCCGGGCAGGAACAGACGGGTCTCGGCCAGTATATGTAACCGCCACTGCCAACCCGAGAGTTACACACATCGAAAATTAATTTTTCTTTTACGGAAGCTTGAACATGGGAATGCGAAAGCATTATGGGTGATTGGCACCACCTTTCGGTTGACCTAAGACTACCATGGCTACACTCGAAATCGATAACCTCCAGGCGAAAGTTGCCGAAGAGGACGGCGAGACCATTCTTCGTGGCGTCGACCTCGAAGTACGCAGCAACGAGATTCACGCGCTGATGGGACCGAACGGCAGCGGGAAGTCCACGCTGGCGAAGATTATTGCCGGCCACCCTGCCTACGAGGTTACCGGCGGTGACGTGCTCCTTCACCTCGACGACGACGAGTTCGACGAGGAGATTCCCGAAGATCTGCAGACGTGGGATCTGCTCGACCTCGAACCGAACGAACGTGCCGCACTCGGCATCTTCCTCGGGTTCCAGTACCCCGCGGAAATCGAGGGTGTCACGATGGTGAACTTCCTCCGAACGGCGCTCAACGCCAAACTCGAGGAACGCGAGGAACTCTTCGAGGAAGACGAGGAAGAGGAGGCCGAAGAAGAAGCCGAGGCAACCAAAGAAGACGCGGCGGGCTACGACACCTCTCCGATGGAGGGCAACGTCGAGGAAGGCGAAATCGGTGTCGCCGAGTTCCAGCAGATTCTCCAGGAGAAGATGGAGCAACTCGACATGGACGAGAAGTTCGCCAGCCGCTATCTCAACGCGGGCTTCTCCGGTGGGGAGAAGAAACAGAACGAGGTGCTCCAGGCAGCGATTCTGGAACCCTCGATTGCAGTGCTGGACGAAATCGACTCCGGGCTCGACATCGACCGTCTGCAGGACGTCTCCAACGGTATCAACGCGCTCCGCGACGAGCAGGGTGCCGGTATCCTTCAGATTACGCACTACCAGCGCATCCTCGACTACGTCGAACCGGACCACGTCCACGTGATGCTCGACGGCGAAATCGCAAAGAGCGGTGACGCGGCGCTGGCCGAGAAACTCGAGGACAAGGGATACGACTGGGTCCGCGAGGAAGTCTACGAGGCAGCATAACGCGGAAAATATCAATAAAATAACATTACAACAATGAGTTCAGACCAAGACCACCTACAAGAGACCGACACCGAGGCTCGCTTCGAGTTCAAGAAGGAGGAGAAGTCCGCCTTTGAGACAGAGAAAGGCCTCACGGAGGAGACCGTTCGGGTCATCTCCGAGGACAAGGACGAGCCCGAATGGATGCTCGAGCGACGCCTCCGCGCGCTCGAACAGTTCCAGGAGATGCCGATGCCGACCGGTTGGCCCGGCGCTCCCGACCTTTCGGAGGTCGACATCGACCACATCGTTCCCTACATCCGCCCCGACATCGAAACCCGTGGCGGCGCAGAGAACTGGGAAGACCTCCCCGAGGAGATTCAGGACACCTTCGACAAACTGGGCATTCCGGAAGCCGAGAAAAACGCACTCTCCGGCGTCGGTGCCCAGTACGAGTCCGAGATTGTCTACCAGAACATGCAGGAGCAGTGGGAGGAGAAAGGCGTCATCTTCTGTGACATGGACAAGGCCGTCCAGGAGCACGAAGAGATCGTCAAAGAGCACTTCATGACGAAGTGCGTTCCCCCGAGCGACAACAAGTTCGCTGCACTCCACGGTGCGATCTGGTCCGGTGGCTCGTTCGTCTACATTCCGGAAGACACCACGGTCAACATGCCCGTGCAGGCGTACTTCCGGATGAACTCCGAAGGGATGGGCCAGTTCGAGCACACGCTCATCATCGCCGAGGAGAACTCCGAGGTCCACTACATCGAGGGCTGTTCCGCCCCGAAGTACTCGGCGTTTAACCTCCACAGCGGTGGCGTGGAAGTATTCGTCGGCGAGAACGCCCACGTTCAGTATTCCACTGTGCAGAACTGGTCGAAGAACACCTACAACCTCAACACCAAGCGTGCGATTTGCGAAGAAGAGGGCACGATGGAGTGGGTGTCCGGTTCCATGGGATCCAAAGCGACGATGCTGTACCCGTCGACGGTCCTCAAGGGGCCGGGCGCGACGGACAACCACATCACCATCGCCTTCGCGGGCGAGGGCCAGAACATCGACACCGGCGCGAAGGTCTACCACAACGCGCCGGATACGAAGTCGACCATCGAGTCCAAGTCCATCAGCAAGGACGGCGGCCGAACGAACTACCGTGGTCTCGTCCACATCGCCGACGGCGCGGAGAACTCCTCCACGTCCGTCGAGTGTGACGCGCTGATGTTCGACAACGAGTCCACGTCGGACACCATGCCATACATGGAGATTCAGGAGCAGAAAGTCGACGTGGCCCACGAGGCGACCGTCGGCAAGATTGGCGACGAGGACGTGTTCTACCTCCAGAGCCGTGGCCTGGACGACGACGACGCAAAGCAGATGATCGTCGCCGGCTTCATCGAGCCGATTACGGAGGAACTGCCCATCGAGTACGCAGTCGAGCTGAACCGTCTCATCGAACTGGAGATGGAGGGTAGCCTCGGATAATATGAGTACGCAGGTACACGCGGAAGTCACAGCGGACCAGGTCGAACAGATCAGCGAGGACCTCGACGAGCCGGAGTGGCTGCTCGAGACGCGTCTCGAGGCGTTCGAAGCGCTCGGCGACCTCGCGATGCCCGACGTCATCAAGACGCCGGGCCGCGAGTGGACGAACCTCGACGCGCTCGACTACGAGACACTCGTCGACCCGCTCGACTACGCACAAGAGAAAGACCGCGTCGACGCCGATGGTGTCGACGTCCTGGAGTGGAGCGAGGCGCTCGACCAGCACGGCGATGTCATCGAGGAACACTTCGGCAGCATCGTCGACCCACAGCGCGACTATCTGACCGCGCTGTCGACGGCCCTCTTCAGCGCCGGCACCGTCGTCTACGTCCCCGAGGGCGTCGATGCCGAGGACGTGAAGATTCGAACGCGGATGAACTCCCGGTCGCTGTTCAACTACACGCTCGTGGTTGCCGAGGAATCGTCCTCGGTCACGATTCTCGAACGGCAGTCCACTGGTGAGGACGCCAAACCTGTCGACGAGGGTCGCTACTACAGCGGCATCGTCGAGGCAGTCGTCGGCGAGAACGCCAACGTCCAGTACGGCGCGCTCCAGAACCTGAGCGAGGAGACGTACAACTTCTCGGTCAAGCGCGGCCACGCTGGCACCTACGGGACCCTCAACTGGATCGAGGGGAACCTTGGTTCCCGACTGACGAAAACGAACGTCGAGACGCGCCTCGTCGGCGACTCCTCGGAGTCTCAGATTGTCGGCGCGTTCTTCGGTCACGAGGACCAGCACTTCGACATCGCCAGTCGCGTCTGGCACGAAAACGAGAACACGACCGCGGACCTCGTTACCCGCGGTGTCCTCCAGGACAGCGCCCGCTCGGTCTACGAAGGTGTGCAGGACGTCGGCCGCGACGCCTGGAACACCTCATCGTACCAGCGCGAGAATACCCTGATGCTGAGCGACGAGAGCGAGGCCGACGCATCGCCGAAGCTCATCATCAACAACCATGACACCGAAGCGTCCCACTCCGCGACAGTCGGACAGGTCGACGAGGAAGACCTGTTCTACATGACCTCCCGGAGTATCGACCCCGTGACCGCGAAGAACCTCCTCGTCGAGGGCTTCTTCGTGCCCGTCCTCGAAGAGGTCGCTGTCGACGAACTCCGCGAAGACCTCGAAGAGCAGGTCGCTGCTCGTCTTCGTGAGTAGGGAGATTCCGTCAGGAATCTCCGAATTGCGAGCGGCATTTGCCGCGAGCAGTGAGCCTGCGGCTCACGAACGAACGGCTCGAAAATTGCGGTTTGATTTTCGGCGTCTCCGCGAGTAGGTCTTTAGTGACTCAGGGAAGCTTTTGTGAGGCTGGCATCAGTTGGGGTACGTGTGGTAGGACGTGAAAGAGAGGTTGTGAGACACCTAACCGAAGAGGAACTAGATCGTCTCCAGTCTGAAACGGACAGTATCAAAGAGTACAAACGACTCACGTTTCTCAAGCGTCTCTACGACGGCGCAGCGCTGGCAGCAGCAGCTGAAGATATAGGGGTCTCACAAGGAACGGCAAGCAACTGGGTGACACGGTGGAACGAAGGTGGACTCGGAAAACTGACGCCGAACTTCGGGGGCGGCAGGCCCCCGAAGCTCGACGAAGCCCAACAAGAACAACTCATTGCACGCCTCCGTGAGGGACAGCCCTGGAAGAAACAAGAGATTCAGCACCTTCTCAACGAGGAGTTCGATGTCGAATATCACCCACACTACCTCCCAACGTTTCTGGACAAGCTTGGCCTCCACTATGCCATTCCTCGAACGAAACGTCCTGATCGACCAGAGAACGCTGAAGAGATCCTCGACGAACGCGTCAGGTACGCGTTCGACGAGGAAGCCCTTGAGCAGCCTCACAACAAACGCGAGGACGACACTGACGACGAAGACTGGGACCGCGACGAGGACATCCGAACAGACGGAGGCGCTGTTGTCGGATTCTTCGATATTTCTCACCCACAACCGTGGGACAATTCTCAGCGGCTGTATACCGTTGATGAGCCTCACATTGAGCGGAAGTTGGTGAAGATCGACACACCAGCGGCTGGGTTCTACGCTCTCAACGGTGAGAGTGTCCTGTCGTTTCCACCGAATCAAGAGAAAGAGAAGATTTGCGGGTGTTTCGAGAAAGTCCGCGAGCAGAATCCCGGCAAGCGGATTCTGCTCGTGTTGGATAATTTCTCGTCACACGTGTGTAAGTACACGCGCAAGCGAGCACACGAACTCGGGATAGATTTGGTATTTCTTCCAGTCGGATCGCCCGATCTCAATCCGATCGAACCAGTTTGGAAGAGTCTCAAGTGGGAATCTTCGCCGTTCATTGTCGAAGATGGTGATGAGTATCAAAGACGTATCACAGAACTATTCGGAAATTTGACTAACCAACTTAGCTTCGCCTCCTCGTGGATCGAGAACCATCTTGACAACTATCTCAATAAGTTAGTCTAATCACTATAGCGACCTCGAATTACATTACGAACAGGGAACGAAAGTGATCCGTGAGTAGAAAGTTTCCCTACCGCGCGACGGTCACCGGGACTGGGGACTGGCGGACGATTTTCTCGGTGACGTTTCCGATGAACAGTCGGTCGGCAAGACTCCCGCTGTGCGTCCCGACAACGATGGTGTCGAAATCGTCGGCAGCGTTGAGAATCGCTCGAACCGGATGCCCGACCTGCGTGCAGGTGTCGATAGAACGGTCGTACTCATCGGCGATGTCGTGTGCGGTTTCGAAAACCTGTTCTGACGCCTCGTCTACGGCCGTCTCGAGGTTGTCTTCGAGCGCAAAGCCGGTCGCAGACCCCAGCATCGAAGAAGGCGTACCAACGACATGCAGGACCATCACCTCGGCATCGGGGAAGAACTCGAATGCGTAGCGGAGTGCCTGCTGGGCCATCTCGGAGTCGTCCATCGGGACGAGAATGCGGGTTGACATACCCACTGTACAACTGCAACGCTGATAAATGCCAGCGCAGACGGCGTCGGCACGCAAACGAGGGATGGTGCGGACAGCGGGTTTAAGTTTCCGCCTACCCGACGAACTGGTATGGTAGCGAGAGGACAGTCTCGGTGGTCGGCGTGAGCATCCAGCAGTCGGTGGCATCGGACCACCAACTGGTGCGCTTGCTCCAGATTGGCGTCGTGCTGGAGGAGGTCGTCGAGGCGCGCGCCGCCAAGCACGCGAATACAGACGACCTGGACGACAACGTCCGAGCGTTCCTCCGCGAGGCAGCGGCCGAATCAGCGACCCACCGCGAGCGACTCGATACGCTCGTCGACGGACTGGAAGCAGACACGATTCCGTTCGACGAAATAAAGCTGCTCGTCGAACAGCAGTACGAGGCCGACCAGGACTTCGACGGTATCCTCTACGACCAACTGTGCAACGAGGAGACGGCATACAAGTTCTACGATGACCTCATCGCAGCCATCGAGGAGTCTGACGCGAGTTTCGGCCTCGACCGAGACCATCTGCTCTCCGTGCTGCGCGAGATTCGTGCCGACGAAGAGGCCGGCGTCGAGGAAGTGACCGAACTGATGGAGGAGCGAGCATGACAAGATACGTCGAACGCAGACAGCGGAGGTGTCGGCAGTGAACACGGCAGACCAGTATCTCCAGGCAATTTATCTCATCCAGGAACTCGAGGATGGCCCGGCGTCGACCGGGAGCATCGCGGACAGCCTCGATGTCAGCCCGGCGAGTGCCAACGAGATGGTCGGGAAACTCGAAGACAAGGGGCTCGTCAGCCACGAGAAGTACAAAGGCGTCGACCTGACCGACGATGGAATCAAGCGCGCACGGGATGCGATCCAGAACTACTGCATCATCGAGCGCTTCCTCATCGAAGTGCTGGAAGTCGAGAACTTTCGCGAGGAGGCCGAACAGCTGGCACCGGTTATTGACGAGACGGTGGCCGACCGCCTCGATACGATTATCGACCGCGAACCGCAGTGTCCGGACTGTTTCAACGCCGAAGAGGACGTGTGTGGGCTGCTTGAACTAGAAGCCGACGCTGCCGACTGATGGTCGTCGACACCCTCGTCGAGACGTTCGGTCCATTCCTGATTCCGGCGACGGTGTTCGTCGTCGGCGTCATCGGCTACGGGATTCTTATCGTGCTGACTCGCTACGGCCTCCTTCCGGGCCGGAGCCACAGTAACGGCGGGAACGATTAAGAGCGCGCCGACCCGACCGCCAGTATGGCCGACGAACCGATGACCCGGTTTCCAGTACCGGACACCGAGGACCTTCCAGCAGACGTCCGTGAACGAATCGAGGCGGAAACCGAACGCGCCGGCTTCACGCCGAACGTCTTCTCGGCGTTTGCGTACCGGCCGGCACAGTTTCGTGCCTTCTTCGGGTACTACGACGCGCTCGTCGAGGAATCGTCGCTGGCGCGGGAGGAACTGGAACTCATAATCGTTGCTGTCAGCGGCGCCAACGACTGTCTGTACTGTGTCGTGGCTCACGGCGCGCTCCTTCGCCTCTACGCCGAGGACCCGCACCTGGCCGAACAGGTGGCGACCAACTACCGAACGGCAGACATCAGTGATGCGCACCGTGCGATGTGCGATCTCGCGGTGAAGCTGACCGAGCGCCCAGCGCGGGTCGAAGAGGAAGACATCGAACAACTTCGTGAGCACGGGTTCTCGATGGAGGAGATCTGGGACATCGGCTCGACAGCAGCGCTGTTCAATCTCTCGAATCGGATGGCACACCTCGCGGATATGCGACCGAACGAGGAGTTCTATCGCCTGGGGCGAGACTGAAAACGCTTCGCGTTTGAATAGTGGAGCGACACAGGAGTACAGAGCCGAACAACGGTGACGATACACTTTTGATTTAGACGCATCTAAACAGAGTATGCTGAGTGCGAAGATGGAGGACTACCTCAAGACGGTCTACGAGTTGCAGTCCCAGGGGGAGGGGCCGGTGTCCACGTCGTCGATCGCGGAGACACTCGACGTGACAGCGCCGACAGCGACGAGCATGATGGAGAAACTCGAAGAGCGAGGGCTCGTCGAGCGCGAAAAATACAAGGGCGTGACGCTGACCCGAGAGGGCGAGACCGTTGCACTGGAGGTTATCCGACATCATCGCCTGCTCGAGACGTACCTCGCCGAACAGTTAGGCTACAACTGGACGGAGGTCCACGACGAGGCCGACAGACTCGAACACCACATCAGCGAGGAGTTCGAGCGCCGCGTCGCCGAGGTGCTTGACGACCCCGAGGTCGATCCCCACGGCGACCCGATCCCGACTGAAGCCCTCGACCCCGTCGAGGAGTTCATCGGAGAAACACTCGACCAGCACGTGGAGGGAGATAGCGTCGTCGTCGAGCGCGTCCGCGACCGCGACCCGGAGGAACTCGCCTACCTCGAAGACGTGGGTATCACGCCCGGAACGACCCTCACGGTCGAAGAAGTGGCACCAATCGGCATGGTGACGGTGTTGCTCGGCAACGGCGAGTCAGTCTCGCTCCCGGACAGCATCGCGAGCGCGATTCGCGTCAGCGAAGCCAGCGAGACAGAAGACGCCAGCAGCCTGGCCTGATACTGTCGGACAGAGCATTTGCGATTGGTGGTCGTCGCGACGGCTTCAGTCAGGTGGATCCGGTGACAGAGGTTGTTGATAGCCGCAAGAACGTTGTGGGAGTTGGTTTGGAGTCGATGTGTGGCTCCACTTGAGACCGATTGACATCTTCCCCGCCCTAGAGTGCTGTCTCTTACCCATAACTCAGCATCAGCGCATTAATTCAACGTGAATAGATACGAGACAAAGAAATTAATCAGATCTCGGTCATTATCTAGCGAAAACCAAAGTGATCTCGGTGAGGTTGTTTGACAAAATTGAGAGAACTGGTGACTACCGCCGCTTTCCGCTGAATGAGCCGCGAGAGCGCGCTCATTCAGC
>NZ_JBBENW010000019.1:0-78802 GCF_037645885.1 Salinibaculum salinum
TTTTGCCGGGTCGAGAAGCACTCTAACTCGTCGATTGGAGCGGTACAAGATAGAAACGACGTGAGTGGGAGCATCCGATCTTCACGTCTCTCTACGCGCTACATCAGCATAAGGTGCGAAGTCAAGTAGTTCAGCACCTCCTCAACTGGAGTCGAGCCATCTAACGCTCGGTTCGGCCGGTGGCGGTTGTAGTAGTGTCTGAAGCGTCTTAGCTAGCGTTTCGCGCTTGACTGACTGCCCTGCCAGAACGAGTGGAAGTGGTCGATTCGTATGGTGACGATCTGGAACCACTTTTCGATATGGTTCCGGTCGTGGTAGTCGAGGTGACCGCTCAGATCGTGACGAGAGTGGGCAGTCAAATAGTCACCAGCATCGACGAGAAACTCGGTGTCTGCGACGCCATGGTTCTCGGTGAGACGATGCAGGAACGCCGTCCTCAGAAATCAGAGATTTCTGATGTGCTGCACGAGAACGCAGTTCTCGTGAACGTCGGCGGGTCGCTCTGCGTTTCAGCAAGTGTTTCTTTCCAGAACCAAATCGCCTGATGACAGCGATCGACACCCAACCAGTCTAAGACGGCCTCGATTTCACGCAACGACAACCCCATCGAGTGAAGTCGAACCGCGAAACACCGGACGGGTGTCGGTGTGCGCTCGTTTTCCCAACTGACCACATTCTGCACGTCTAAGCGTTCTCTGAGGAGGTCTGCGAGTTTCATGGACAGCACTCACTACGACCTCCTCGCTTCTCAATCCTTCAACTAGACAGTAACAATATTTCCATATTATAAAAAACCTGTTACTAAATAACTGTGCGAATATTGAGTGAACTGTAAAGGTTTCAGTATACCACTGGTTTCTGGTGTATCCCCTTGTATTAGGATGTGTAAAAATAATATTATACCATATCCTTTTCATGTCGGTGGAACTTATATTTATCAATAATATTTTATATCTATCAGTTGTGGATAATACTTACTATTGCATTTTTCTCTGTGTGTCTGAACGACATCTTCTCAGAGGATAGGAAGAAGGATGTTAATTCACCTACTTCCGTCTCGACTGTCTAGTTGTATGGACTTCGACGAATTCACCGGAGAGATACAGCACCGACTCGAACTACCAGGGACCGGCGAGACAGTCCGTGCGATTCGGGCGACGCTACTGACACTCGGCCAGCGAATCCCCGCGGGAAACGCAGAGGACCTGGCGGCCTCTCTCCCGATGGAAATTCGATGGTACCTCACAGGTGCCGTCGCGGAGCACGGTCAACGGTTCGACTGGCAGGAGTTTGTCGCCCGCGTCAGCGATATCGAGGGCGAAGATCCGAGGGACGCAGCCTACCACGCCCGAGTTATCATCGACCTCGTCCGCACGGTCGTCCCGGAGTCCGATTTCCGTGAACTTCGGGACCAGCTCCCGGAGAGTGAAGACGACGAGAACTGGCGGAAGCTCTTCGAGGTTGTAGACGCTGGCGGCTGGAGCGACGCTGAAGAGGCACAGACTGGTGGTGGACCGCAGTCTGCTGAATCCGACGATATCGACGACTGATACGGAAGATCTCGGAGGTGAACGCTACTGTACTATTCAGTCTATGCCGACAATGGTGAGTAACTCGCGGAGATCGTCGATAACGTAGTCAACGACGGACTCGTCGTCGGACGCTCTCGCCGCGGCGCTCCCACCGAATGCCACCGTGTTCAGTCCCGCCCGCGCTCCTCCCACCATATCGTTTTTGTACCGGTCTCCGACGAACAGAATCCGTTCCGGCGGAACCGCTGCTTTCTCGAGTGCCGCCTCGAACACTTCTGGCGCGGGTTTTGTCTTGCCCACCTCGGCCGATGTCGTCACGTGTTCGAAGTACGACCGAACGTCAAGAATCGTCAGGAGATACTCGGATTCCCATGCATCGATGTCGCTAATTACGCCGAGATAGTACCCTGCATCCGCGAGTTTTTCGAGGCTTTCGATGGCACCATCCCCCGCTTCGAACGCAACGTGGGCAGCCTGAACCGCCAGCGGGAGCCACTCGTCGACTGCGACAGGTTGACCGACGACCTTCTCGACGGTCTGCTGATAGCCTTCGTACGCTGGCCGAAACGTCTCCCCATCGCGAGCACGAAAATACGCCCCGAGTTCCCTGTCCCAGGCACGGATTGCTTCAGTTGTCTTGAGGTCGAACTCGACGGAGAGGCCAGTGACGAACAGTCTGCGGCCTCGCTGTATCGACTCCGGATCCAGTAAGACACCGCCGATATCCCAGAGGATGGCGTCGTACTCGTTGGTCATGATTTCATCTCTGTTTTTATTCGAGGATGCGACCGTGGGCGTCGATTTCGCCGTTTCGGATTCGCGTACTGCTAATCCGTTCGCCATCCTCTGCGACGACGAACGGTGGGGTGTGTATCTCCAGTGGGGAGAGCCCGGATTCACGACGCTCCTTGTTGAGTTCATATGCGCGTCGCTGAGCCTTGGCCTCGGGCGATACGACCAGTGCGTTCAGGTCTTCGCGCGTCGTCGCGGGACCGTGAGTGTCCGCGAGTTCGAGAATCTCGTAACTGGCCGTGTACGCGTCGTTCATCCTGTCGAGTTCGTCGTCGAGAGCCGCACGGCGCTCTGTGAAATTGCCGAGTGTATCGGCGTGCGTCGGGTCGCTGCGGGTCTGTTTGGCGACGTCCGGTGACGTGAGCCCGACGATAACGTGACCATCACCAGGGCCGTCGTGACTCGCAGTCTGGAACGCCGAGTGCAAGAGGGCCCGGTGCCCGTTGTGGATCGGCGTGAACGTGCCACCGAGAATTGCGGTCCGTTCTTCCATACGTGCTTTCTGTCCCGCGGGGGCTGTATAGCTGCCGGAGAGTGACTCGTACTGTGGTGGCATGCCAATACGGAATATCCATCAACGGGTGCAAAGTATCCCGAGGACGTACGGTCGCGCATGAACGGTTGGGACGACACGATTACCTCATACTGGAGAACGATCGTGTGGACGGCACTCGTCATGCTGGTCGGCTCACTGGTCCCCTCTCCCTTCCAGCGTCGTCCGCAATTCAGCCGATTCGGTCCCGACAAAATCTTTCACTTCCTGGGTCACGCTCGTCTCACGGTAGTGCTTGCGGAGGCGTTCAGTACTGGTCGGCTGACCGTCGTTCAGACGGATCTTCTTGCCGTCGGAGTGTCGTTCGTGTACGGTCTCGTCATCGGTAGCCTCCAGCGATACGTTCCAGGGCGTGCACCTGAACGAGCGGACCTCGTCTCCGGATTACTCGGTGCGGTTGTCGGCGTACTCTGGTGGCATCACCGCCACAGTAAATGACACTATTTTGCACCGGGAGGTGCCTTCGTGAGCCAGTTGACGTGAAGAACCTGGAATTCAATTCCCACGATTCTGGAACGGCCGGATACCGTTTGTTCTTCCGGTACAAACACTCGAGTATGTACAACGACATTCTCGTACCCACGGACGGGAGCGACGGAACTATGGGTGCTGTCCAACACGCTATCGACCATGCGACAACGTACGATGCGGCCCTGCACACACTGTACGTGGTCGATACAACTGTCGGCGTCGACGCGTCGGCCGCTGGAACGCTCGACGCTCTCGAGGAAGCCGGTGAGAACGCAATCCAGGACGTAATCCACCGGGCAGAGACTGCAGGCGTCGACAGCATCGAGGGGGCCGTCGCGCGAGGAGCACCCCATCAGGCGATACTCGATTACGTCGACGAATACGATATCGATCTCGTCGTCATGGGCACGCACGGACGCACGGGCCTGGACCGCTATCTGCTCGGGAGTGTCACTGAAAAGGTCGTCAGACTGTCCGATGTGCCGGTACTAACAGTTCGAATGCCGTCTGAAGAACCGGAGGACTCGTTCTAATCGTCTCAGAACTCTTCTCACCGAATAGGAACAAGGGGTAGCAATTAGGCGTAAGGCTACGAGGCTCCAATTAGGTGTAGTACAATGTCCGAAAATTCTTCGACACAGTTCCAACGGACAACCGAACTTCCAACTGACTCGCTGACGCTCATCGAGGGACTCCCTGGACTGGGACTAGTCGCCTCGATCGCGGTCGACCAGATTACGAAGCAACTCGGATTAGAACAGCACGGTGCTATCGTCTCTGACGATTTTCCGCCTGTCGCAGCGTTCGACGGTGGCCGGGTCCGAGACCCGGTGCGCGTTTACGCTGGCGAAGATCCAGCCGTGATGACACTCCAGAGTGACGTCCCGATACCACCGACGGCTGTCGAGTCGTTGAGTCACTGTGTTCTGAACGATCTGGCCGAAGAGTTCCAGCGGGCGATATTCCTCGCGGGCGCACCAGCCGAGTCCGAAGACGAAATTGGCGACGTCATCGGTGTCGCAACCACCGAGCAGCTACAAACGTCGCTCACCGATGCGGGAATCCCGCTGGCAGAGGGGTCTGGGGTTATCGGTGGTGTCACTGGGGCGCTGTTGGCCGACTGTTACCAGAACGACGTTCCTGCCGCAGTCCTTATCGTCAGCTCGAATCCTTACATCCCTGACCCCAGCGCCGCCCGCGCTGTCATCGAAAACGCACTGGAACCGCTCGTCGAGTTCGACATCGATACAGAGGAACTCCGCGAACAGGCCGAAGAAATTCAACAACAGAAACAGCAGATTGCCGAACAACTCCAGCAATATCAACAACAGCAGGAGCAACAACCCCAGGTGGCGGGGATGTATCAGTGAGTGTCGACGGACACTCTCTCGACTTCTCTGTAGAGGACAGGTAACGCACAGAGAGCAGCCGGCGTTTCCAGGCGTGACTCCGAGTGTGCCGTTCTCAGCGGTTGGGAGTCTGACCGTGCATTTTTATCATCATCTATAATACACTAACATATGACAGACTCTGCAAAATTTGACGCGAAAGAACTCAGAGAGTGGCTCGACGCCGTCGACGAAAAGGAGACGACACAGTCGCTGATGCTCGCCATTGCGTACGACCACGGCGCAGATGTCTCTGAACTCGCAAGTTGGTACGGCAAATCAGAGACCGAAGTCAGGGATATCATCGAGGAGTTGTCGTCTCGTCAGGCGATTCTCCCGATCGCAGAGTGGGAAGGAATCGACTTCGAGATGCTCGCCGACAGGTGGGGCCTCAGGCCGGAAACTATCGTGGAGTGGTTCGCCGCACTGCAGTCACGCCCCATCAAGGAACGTGCTGAAATCATCCATCGATACAGCCAGGAAGAGTCCGGCCCGCTGCTCTCTCATCCGGAGGCCAGAGTCGACTTCCTGGATTACGACGTAATCGAAGACCATGGCTGGACGATAGACGACGAGGACCTGTTCGAGAAAGCGTCGAACGCGGACCTCTCACCGTCCGCCTACGGTCGCTTTGTCGTCGAACCCGAAGAGACGATTCTCGAAGCCGCCGAAAACCGGGGCTACTCCTGGCCGTATGCCTGTCGGGGCGGCGCCTGTGCAAACTGTGCAGTGATTGTCAAAGAGGGTGACATCGCCATGCCGGGCCAGACTGTCCTGCAAGAAGAGCAAGTCAAGCAGATGAACGCGCGACTGACGTGTGTTGGCGTCCCCGTCTCCGAGCGACTCAAACTGGTGATGAACGTCCAGCAGCTAGACCAGTTCGAAGACCTCCGGCTTCCCTCGCCCGTCTCGGAATCAGAGCCGTCTCTGTAACCGACCCCAGGTGGGACAACTGCCCCACCCGAGTCGCTGTTCCCGCGTGTGTCCTTTTTTCAGAACTGCTTGGCGGGCAGCGGTCGGAATTTGCCGTCACCGGACGACAGTGACCGGCACGGTCGCCCGTTCGACGATATCTTTCGCGACGCTGCCGAGCATGACGTCTGTGCGCTCCGAACGGCCACGGTGGCCGACGAATATCGTCTCGAAGCCCTCTTTTCTCGCGTAATCCGTAATTCTCGTGACCGGGTCTCCGTACAGTAGTTCTGTTTCGATGTCGAATCCGAGTTCATCGGCGAGGGCCGTTGTATCGTCGAGCACGTCGAGTGCCCGGTCTTCTGCGTCCTCGACACTTTCGAGCAGGAGCCGCTCGTCGGCGTCGGCGAGGCCGGCAATCGGCTGGCTGCCGCCCTGGTCGTAGATGTTTGGGTCGACCGCGTACACCGCGGTTATCGAGCCGTTCATCGCGTCTGCGATGTCCGTGGCATACGCGAGCGCATCGTCCGCTTCTTCTGAGCCATCGACGGCTACGAGCAACTTCATACGTGACGGTTCGTCTTACATCCTCTTCAAACAACACGACAGATGCCATTCTGTGAGACCGGCTGGGATGTCGACCCGAGCAGTCCGTTCCAAAGAGCTGGGAACCAGGTGCCAGCTATTAGACGGTCCTCAGCGTAGTCTCAGACGGAGGAGAGGATACATGCCAGTTGAGGAACTCGCACGGACAGACCCGATTGCAGCGACCCGTCAGGCATCGATTACACAGGTAGCGGCACTCATGCGCGACGAGGACGTCGGCAGCGTCGTCATCGTCGAGGATGACGAACCGGTCGGTATCGTCACCGACCGGGACGTCACTGTCAAGGTGACTGCCGAAGGAAACGACCCGACAGACGTGACGGCCGAAGAGGTCATGACCCCCGACCCAGTCGTCGTCGACAGTGATACCGGCGTGATGGAACTCACCCACTTCATGGCCGACAACGCCGTCCGCCGGGTCCCAGTCGTCGACGACGGGAAACTCGACGGCATCATCACACTAGACGATCTCGACCAGCTGCTCAGTGACGAACGACAGAACCTCGCCAAAGTAGTCGAGGCAGAATCCCCACCGTACTGACACCGGTCAGACGCTCGACTCGCTCAGCCACCGTCTTTCGCTGAATCGAGTGCGGGCGGCAGCTACCGCCCCCGACTCAGTTGCTTTTGCGGGGCCGCGCCCGGACTCGACTACCCGGTCGGCCGAGCGACTACCACTTCGACAGTCAGTCCCCACAGCGACGTGGATTCCATCTCGACGACGGTGAACCCGGTCGCTTCGAGTAGTTCGTTGACATATATCGGTCGACAGTCCGCATACTGTGGGAACAGGTCGTGGAAACGTTCGTACGCGTGGGTCACGGCTCCAGCGTCCCGTTTCGACAGCGCTACGACACCGAGCCGGCCGTCGTCTCGCAGCACCCGATGCCACTCTTCGAGAACGGCCGGTAGCACTGGGGTATCGAACAGTTCGAGCGTGAAGCTCGCGAACGTCGCGTCGAACGTGGCTGACCTGAACGGCAACTCCTCTGCGTCACCACGGACGACAGCGACCCGGTTCCCGACGTGTGCCGCCGCGACAGTCTCGCGGGCGACCGAACACATCCCTTCGGAGATATCGAGGCCGACGACGTGGCCAGTAGCACCGACGTCGTCGGCAAACGAGACGAGCGCCTGTCCCGTTCCGGCTCCGACGTCGAGTACCCGCTGGCCGTTCTGGACGTCCAGTAACTCGATGCCGCGGTTCCGGGGCCGGCGGTCGAGACGGGCGACGAGCGTGTCGTACCACGGACTCAGCCGGTCGTACCACGACATCGCGTCCCGCTTCGACCGTTCGACGCGAGCTATCGAACCCGTCCTAAAGTCGTCGTCTGCCGTGGGTCGTTCATCGTGCATCTCTGGATGTTGTCTGGTCTGTGTCCCTCTCGAAGACCGATTCTCTTGAGTGAATTTCACGCCCAGGTACAAATACGTCGGTTGTTCCAAGGCAGTAGGAAGCAGAGAACTGTGTGAAGAGTGTAAGTCGACCACCGATTTCGGTGAGCATCCGTCGTTTACCGAAGAGCACAGTTCAAAACACGTAGATCGACTCTCCGTAGTCCGAGGTGGGACTGATACTGGCGGAATCAGTCGGATCGTTGTTCCCGAACAACTGTCACTGGAACCGGTGCCCGACGAACAACCATCTCGGCAACGCTCCCGAGAAGTATCCGAGCGAAGCGATCACGACCGTGACTTCCCATGACGATGTGCTCGATGTCTTGGTCTACGACGTACTCGTTGATTTTACGTGCAGGGTCACCGATGACCACCTCGGTTTCTATCTCTCCTCCCTGATCTCTTTCAGCAGCCAACCGTCCGAGCCACTCCCGCCGTCTCGCCCGCAAGTTGTCGTAATCTTTCCCCCTTCGTTCGAGATACGACTCGGGAGGACCACGAGAAAAGACATTCAACAACGTAATCGAACTGTCGGGATACCTCTCAAGCGCGTAATCGAGTGCGTTCTTCGCCTGTTCAGAGTTGTCTATCGGAACAAGGAGGTTCTTGCGTCCCGTTTTGACGTCACCGCGAACAACGGTAACGGGTACTGGTGCACGCCGGACGACTTTCTCGGCGACGCTCCCGAGCAACACGCGAGAGAACCCGGTTCTGCCGTGACTCCCGATCACTACGTGGTCGATGTCATTTTCGGCGGTATACTCGACAATCCTTCGAGCGGGGTCTCCGAAGTTGTGAACGGCATCCGCTTCCACTCCTTCTCCCTCGGCATGATCGATGTATTCGTCGAGGATTTCGTTGGCCGCTTCGACCAGACGGTCGTACGTTTCCGAATTTGGATATGCCACTCCCTCCTCGACACCATCTACTTTTGATATTTCTGTCGAGTCGATTACATGAAGGATCGACAAATGGTGCTCGGGAAATTCTTTTAACGCGAACTTGAATGCTTTCTCCGCTTGAGCGGAGTTATCCACCGGGACGAGAATATCGAGCATCACGTTCCTAATTCACGCCCCCTTTCCAAAGGTGTTGCCTGCGACGGGGCAATAGAAGTACGTCCGGATATCAGGGACTGCTACCGCTGATACTCTATGGAGAGTCCGCCACCGATACCTGACCACCCAATCCTCAATCCAACCGGGTAGTGGGTTCAGGGGCTCGATGTAGTACGCCAAAGTTGGTTGCTATGGATGCGTGTCAAACGCCTTGAAGCAACGCGTTTAGCTTTTCAGGAGCTTCATCTGTGCCGATGGCCATTAGCCGATCTCCAGTGGCAAAGTTGAATTTATTGGGATCTTATCTTTTTTCGAAGACCTGCTTCGCTCGTCCCTCTGTGTGGCCACCTGCTTACGGAAGTTCAAGGAGAAAGCCCCGTCCACGGACCCAGGACAATCAGCGTCACCATGATACCGAGTGCCGTGACGTCGATAGGGACTGGTTCGGTAACGAACAGAACGAGGGCGATGACGATGACGAGGAAGACGAGGACGATCCCGACAGGGTCTGCAGCCATCACTTTGTGATGACATCGTGGAACAAATTGGAAGTACTGGTCGCCAGCTACTATCACGTGGGAATCACTACGAGAGTATTTATACATTGCCACGCTAGTCTCAACGAAGAGGTGTCACCAGCAGCCATGCCATACACGCTCGAGATCAGCGACGAACTCAAAGAGAAGATAGACGGCCACCTGGAGGAAGGGGAGTCACACGAGGAGTTCATCGCAGAGTTGGTATCGATGTACGAAACAGAAGGCGCCTTCCTTCAGGAGGGGTACTCGGAGTAACCCCTCAGTTCCGGTGATGTCCGTCGATGGTCGAACGAGTCGTTGGAATCGGTGGCCGCGTCCTCGGTGACGACTCTGACTGTCGCCGGGCAGCCTCTGCAGGCGGGTGTGTTTACTGTGCCGACGCCAAAGTAGATCTATGAACCTCGAAGAGACACTGATAGATAGTCCCGAACAGATCGTATCGGCAATCGAACACACGAACGTCGACCCCACGGCGACAGAAGCTGAGATTCGTGACCTGTGTCAGGCCGTTCACGAGTACGACTTTCGCTCGGCGGTCGTCGTTCCGTACCATGCCCAACTCGCAGACGAACTGCTGGGTGAGACTGCCAACGTCGTTGCCGTCGTCGGCTTCCCGTACGGCATCCAGAACGCAAAGGCCAAACAGGCCGAGGTTACCGAGCTACTCGACTACGTCGACGAACTCGACATGGTGATGAACCGAACGGCTTTTGCCAACGACGACAACGAGTCCGTCGTCGAGGACATCAGTGCGGTCAAAGATGTCGTCGGCGAGAAGACGCTGAAGTGTATCATCGAGTCGCCCGCGCTGTCCCCCGAAGAGATACGGCGAGCGGCAACACTGGCAGAACGAGGCGGTGCAGATTTCGTCAAGACCGCTGTCGGCTACGACGGTCCGACCGACAAGACAGAAGTCGAAGCGATTCAGGACGGTATCGGCCCGGAGACCGGAATCAAAGCGTCCGGTGGGATCAGTCGTTTCGACGAGGCCCTCGAGATGGTCCGGGCAGGAGCCACCCGTATCGGAACCTCCTCTGGGGTGGAGATATACGAGTCGATACCCGAGCGTGACTGACTCCAAAAATCGAAATCGCGAGCCGTCTCGACCGGGTCCGTCTCTCCCGCAGTCGAGAGGCGTGACTGTTCCACACTCAGTACGAGGGTCGCTGCGCCTGAATCACCGCGGCGAGGTGCTCGTGTTCGTCTGCGAGTAGTTCTGTCAGGTCGTCGGCGGTGATGATGCCGACGAGCTCGTCGCCGTCTGTACAGACTGGGAGTCGGCGGATTCCGTTTTCACTCATCACCTGAGCGGCTTCGTAGAAGCCGGCGTTCGGCTCGACCGTACACAGGTCCGTCGACATGACATCCGCCGCGGTCGCGGTCGAGGCAGCCTCTTCGGCGACCACACGAGTCGTCAGATCCCGGTCGGTGACGATTCCGACTGGACTGCCATCGTTCGTGACGACGACGCTCCCGACGTTCTCGTCTCGCATCTGCTGGGCGAGTTCGGCTACTGGCGCGTCCTGGCTGTTACTGACGACATCTTCCCGAGCGAGGTTCTGGACTGGCATTGTGTGTTCCTCCACGTAGATACTGGTTGTCACGACCGATATATCGGCCGGACCTTCCCAGCAGGCTGGAATTACCCCCGGAGCACTCGGTCGTGCCCGGCGTCCAGACACCGGACGACGTTCCAGTGCGAGCGGCAACGTCGTCCGGAAGACAAACAGTCCTGTGTCGACCAGTATCAGTTGATGAGTGTCGAAACACTTTGCCAGATCTGTGAGGCAGCGCCCGCCGAGCACCAGTGTTCCCGCTGTGGAGCGCTCGTCTGTGATGCCCACTACGATACAGCGACTGGTCTGTGTACGGACTGCGCGACGGCGACTCGTGACCGGGTCCGGTAGCGAATCGCAACCTTTCCGTCCGCGCTCTCAAAATAAGGGAAGAGTAAGATGGGATACGACCGACTCGCCCGACATTTCTCCCGCTGTGACCAGCCGACAGTGACGACGCTCCCTGATGGGAGTGTCGACTACTATTGTTCGGTTACTGGCGGTACCGGTGACCTTCTCGACACGCGGGACGCGCTCGCTGACGAGTTGCTCGGTGACCGGACCTCCATCGAGTATGTCGTCGAGACGACCGAGCCCGGCGGACAGGCGGTCAACGCCGCCAAACAACTGCACGCTCTCGGTGGGGACGTGACCTGCTACGGCCACCTCGATTCACCCGTGTTCGACGCGACATCCTTCGAGACGGTGTCGATGGGCGATCCCGCTCTCGTGTACGTCTTCACGTTTTCCGACCGCGACGTCATGTTCGTCAACAACTCGGGCGTCACCGACTGGACACTCGACGACCTGCGGCGCGAGCGCTCACTCTCTGCGGTTTTCGACAGCGACGTCGTCTGCTGTAGTAACTGGCTCTCTCTGTCGGGTCTCGAAGATGCATTCTACCAGTTGGCCGAGGAGGACCTGCCGCGGATTCCGTTCGTGTTCGACCCCGGCGATATCGTCGGGAACAGTCACGACGAGATCGATGCGTTGCACGATGCGCTGGCTGCCCTGCAGAACACGTTCGATGTCGTGTACAACGCGAATCGGGCGGAGGTTCGAACGACGACTGCACCATTCGAAGAGACGTTCGAGGACGACATCGACCGACTCGCTGCGATTCGAGCCGAGACTGGCATCACGGCTGCCGCGATGCACGCCAGAGACGAGGCCGCCGTGGTGTCGAGTGACGAACGGACGAGCGTCGACAACTATCACGTCACCAAGCCAGCGCGACACACGGGCGGCGGCGACCGCTTTACAGGTGGACTGGGATACGCGCTGGCGTGTGACTGGGACTGGGAGAGCGGGTTGGCCTGTGGGAACGCCTGTGCCACGTACTACGTGGAGACGGGTGAGACTGCTACTGTCGACGATATCGTTACTCTGGTCGAAGAGCATCGACCAGCCGAGAGATAGCGTCTGGTGAGACGTTCCGAAGTCACTCTCTGTCTCCAGTCCCATCTTCGCGTGCCATCGCGAGTTCGTGGGAAGCGACGTTCGATTACTTACGTGTGGCGCGAGCAGTCAGCGTGAGGAGGAGACAGCCGATGAAAAATCAGGAGGTCGCAAACGTCCTCTACGAAATCGCCGATTTCCTCGAAATCGAGGACGTTGAGTACAAACCCCAGGCCTATCGGACCGCCGCTCGGAACATCGAATCACTCTCCGAACCGGTCGAAGAGATTCACGAGCGGGAGGAACTCGAAGAGATCGAGGGCGTTGGCGAGTCGATTGCCGAGAAGGTCGCAGAGTATCTCGAGACGGGGCACCTGGAGTACTACGAGAATCTCAAAGCAGATCTCCCGGTCGACATCGAGGCAATCACCAGCGTGGAGGGAGTCGGGCCGAAAACTGCAAAGACGCTCTACCTGGAACTCGGTGTCGCGACACTCGAAGACCTCGAGCGGGCAGCCGAAGCAGGGGAGATCGCCGCTCTCGAGGGATTCGGTGAGAAGTCCCAACAGAACATCCTGACCCACATCGACCGGGTGAAAGAAGGGCAGGAACGGATGCTCCTCGGCCGTGCGTTTCCGATAGCTCAGACCGTCGAGACGCGCCTCCAGAAGTCCGCGGCGTTCGACCGCCTCGATATCGTTGGCTCGTTTCGACGGCGGCGACCGACCGTCGGCGACCTCGATATCCTCGCCACTGCGGCGACTCCTGCCGACGCGATGGACGAGTTCTGTGGCCACGACGACGTGAACGAAGTTCTCGCTCGTGGCGAGACCAAAGCGTCGGTCGTTGTTTCGGGTGGTCTCCAGATGGACCTTCGCATTGTCGACGAGTCGGAGTACGGCGCCGCATTCGTCTACTTTACCGGGTCGAAAGACCACAATATCGCCCTCCGAAACCGAGCTATCGACCGCGACTGGAAGCTCAACGAGTACGGCCTTTTCGACGTCAGTGACGTTGACGACCCGCGAGGGCAACAGCGGGTCGGCGAGCGAATCGCGGGCGAAACCGAGAGAGAGGTTTACGAAACACTCGATATGGCCTGGATACCGCCCGAAATCCGAGAAGATACCGGTGAAGTCGCCGGAGCGGCAGCCGACGAACTCCCCAGTCTGGTCGAGAGCGAAGAGATGCGCGGTGACCTGCAAGCTCATACTACGTACTCCGATGGGTCACAGACAGTCCGTGAGATGGCCGAAGCTGCCGAAGAGCTGGGATACGAGTACGTTCTCGTCACCGACCACGGGCCGAATGCACCTATCCCGAGCAAACTCGATTCCGACGGGTTCGACAGCCAGCGAGAAGATATCGAGGCGGTCAATGCCGACGACGACCTCGATATCACAGTGCTCCATGGGATAGAAGCCGAAATCACGGCATCTGGACTCGAAACACCGTCAGACTGGTTGGAAGCCTGCGACCTGGTTGTTGCCGGTATGCACAGTCGACCCGATGACCCAACTGACCAGGTGGTTCGAACATTGCGGGAGTTCCCGGTCGACGTATTGGCGCACCCGACCAACCGCCTGATAAACGAGCGCGCTCCACTGGATATCGACATGGAGATGGTCGCGGCGACAGCTGCTGAAGAGAACGTCGCGATAGAAATCAACGCCCAACCCGAACGGCTGGACCTCGAGTGGCAGGCCGTCAAAGCCAATCGTGAGACGGTCTATTATGTCGTCTCGACCGATGCACACACGACCGGGGAGCTTGAGTATCTGCATCTGGGTGTCTCACAGGCCCGCCGTGGCTGGTGTCGTGCTGACCGTATCTTGAATACTCGTTCTCTGGACGACCTGTTGTCGTTTTTCGACAAGTGATGGATAGCTCCGTGTTCCGTTTCAGTTGGTTTCGGACTCCGAGATGGTTCCAGCACCTGGAAATCCTCCCGACGTGTCTGCGCTGTCGACACCTCAGTCGTCGGTTGTCGATACGATGGGACACGCATACTCGGTTCCATCGCTCTGTGACACCTGCAGTTTCACCCCCCCATTCCAACCGAGTGATACAGTCACCTGTTCAACGACTCGGGAGTACTCACTGGCGTGTTTCCCCGAGCGACAGACACGCGTCTGCTCTTCGACCAACCCTGCACTGGTGAGCAAATCGAGTTTGCGGTACGCCGTCGAAAGCGGCAGATCACAGATTACCGAAACCTCTTTTGCTGACAGCGCGTCATCGCTCGTCACATCGAGGATAGTTCGACAATCGGGATCATCGAGAGCATCGAGCAACGGTTGAACGTCGTCTTCAGACACAAT
Source organism: Salinibaculum salinum (assembly GCF_037645885.1). Lineage (NCBI taxonomy): Archaea > Methanobacteriati > Methanobacteriota > Halobacteria > Halobacteriales > Haloarculaceae > Salinibaculum > Salinibaculum salinum. Next base: position 14,525 of record NZ_JBBENW010000019.1, read on the forward strand.
TGTTTCCACATCTTCTGATGACGATTCGGCTGTGCCGACTGTCGTGGCTATCACCTGTGACTCACTCATATCTAGATCTATCTCCGGCCAGGCGGAGTAACACGTACCCACAGTATCTTGGGTGTATTATACACGACTCTCTTTAGCTGTATTAATTGAGAGTATTCCATTAAAAAGCAAACCTATCACACGACACCGGCCGTACACGCCTGACTGTTCCGTCAAAGGACGTCTTCGAGGATTTTCGATTCCGCTGCCGTGAGGTGTTCTCTGAACGTCGATGGGGTGATATCGAGTTCCGTGGCGATTTCCGTTGCGTTGGCTCGGCGTGGACGGTCGAAGTATCCGCGTTCGTAGGCAGTGGTCAACACTTCGAGTTGACGCGAGGTGAGCTTGCTGCAATCCACGAAAGTGCTATCTCTGGAGTTGTCTTCTGTTGCCGTTCGAACGAAGCGTTTGATATCGACGTCAGGAAACCGGTCACGTAGTTTGGCAATCACGTCTTGCAGTTGGTTGTAATCGGTCGCGTGAAATCCGAGTTTCAAAACACCGTCTCGTGCTACGTACCGGTTTATAGGACACCCGAACTTCCCCAGGCATTCACACGGACAGTCCACACCCTCGTCGTGGGTCAATCGATACCAGTCTGTCGAGCCGTATGAAAAAGCCAGTGTGAGGTCTGTGTCGAACTCCACGTCTGAGTCTATCGAAAATTCGGTCACACTTTCTCCGCACTGCGATGGACAGACGCTCGTCGATACCGAGTCGATTGTTGTCTCCGCCGCCTCTGAGAGTTCGACAATCGGGCAGAGACTCGGCGTGGGAAATTCCACCGTCGCTCGGATTCCTGGCGGCATGAACTCGTCTGAGGACACAGAGTACCACTACTTCAGTATACAGACGTTTCCCTGAAAAAGAAGAGGGTTATTGGCGTGTCCCTCGAAAATTGGGGACACTACTATCCACATCAAAGTACGAATTAGGCTCGAAGTTCGCTGTCAAGAAGACGCTTCGTCTCGGTCGATCTCGATTCGGTGACCACTCAGCTCGTCTGGTTGTAATTCGTACAGTCGAACTTCCAGGTCTGGTCGTGATTCACCCCAGATCTCGAAAAGTGGACGCTTGGCAGCACCGTATTGTGTGATGTGGTCGACAGTCAGGTCATCTCGATTGATTTCGCTCAGTGTTCCGCTCGCGATAACGCTCCAGTAGACGGGATCGTCCGGTTCGTAAACCACGAGACGCGCATGAGGTGTAGACGCCAGGAACTCCCGTTTCTCGCTTCCAGGTGTCGAAACTAATCGCAGATAAAATCGACGGTCTGCAGCATCGTACCCGTAAGAGATGGGTATAGAGTACGGTTCGCCAGCGCGCGCCAGCGATAACACTCCCGTCTCGTGGCGACCGAGGACGGCATCTGTCTCTTCGTCCGAGAGTAAGGTCTCCTGAGATACTGGCATTATTCTCCTACGGGTATAGAACAGTGGAAACGATTTAACAGTGGTTACTATGATAGACCGGTTTCGGTAACCAGACCCAGAAAGATGCTGCCTCAGGAATACTGCTCTCTTTCAAAAGCGACGTCTCCAGGAGCAGCAACTGAGTAAGAACAGACTGAAAAAAGCGGAGAGAGTGAGTTAGGAGGCGTCAGCAGACGACTCGCTCGTGAACGCGTCCGCTGTCACGGCAGCCCCACAGATAACACAGCCTCTCACGAGGAGCGCATCTCGCATCGGGTCGTCAAGCTTCAGAGATTCGTTGCACTCTGGACAGACGAACAGGTATTCTTTCTGCCCTCTACTGCCCATTGTGTCTAAGAATATGTGGTCTGTCGATAAAATGGTGCTCTGTCTTTCCAGATGAGTGAGAACGACACGCTGACCGACGGTTTTTGCCTGCTGGCAGTACGGTAGAATGACTTCGAAAGGTCGGTGACCTTTGAACCCGAGAGCATGGACAATCACGGGTTCAAGGTGGCTCAGAAGGATCTTGGTACTCTGTCACTCCTCGCCGCGGAGGGATTCGATTCGCGTTTCGAGATCGTCGATTGCCTCTTCGACGCTCTCTTTGGCCTGGTCGCTCAGCTCTTCTGCTTCGTTCACTGCCTCGTCGAAGGTGTCTCGCAGACGCTGGACAGCGGTCTCGATGTCGTCGGATTCACTCATACTGTAGCCGCTTCTACAATCGGTGGGCAGTTAGAGATAACTCCAGTTCCTATTCGATGGGAATGACTGGGAATTTTCATTTCCCGTGGGTTCCATTCATCTCATAGACCAATGGCACCACTAGAACTGACGAGTCCGGTCTTCGCGGACGGCGAACAGATTCCAGACAAGTACGGATACACAGCGGAGAACGTGAACCCGCCCCTCGAAATCGAGGCTGTCCCTGCGGATGCTGAATCACTGGCGCTTGTGATGGACGATCCCGATGCAGTCGAACCGGCGGGCAAGGTCTGGGACCACTGGGTCGTGTGGAATATCGACACCGAGACGACGACGATTCCCGAAGGCTGGGACGCATCCGGAGCAGTCCAGGGACAGAACGACTACGGCGAACAGGACTACGGCGGTCCGAATCCGCCGGACAAGGAACACACCTATCGATTCAGACTGTATGCGCTCGACCAGCAGTTAGAACTCGACGCAGATGCGACGAAAGCAGACCTTGAGACTGCACTGTCCGGGAGCGTTCTCGAGGAGACCACACTCGAAGGAACGTACGCACCGTGACCCGGACACATCTCTCGTCCAGCAATCCCAGCCCAAGCGCGCGTGTCGACCGTACGAAATCCGTGTTAGCGTCGGCTGTAAGTTGACGGACCCCGTTACCCGGTGTACGGGGAGTTCGTCGTCTGGACTCGACACTGTATGACAGACCCAGACGAGCGGTCGGGAACGAGTACGTATTCGACGACACTCGGAGACCGTCTGAGTGAGGCGAGTCGGCTCTGGGTCGGCGCGCTAGCGACAGTTCTCCTCTTTCTGTTTTCCATCCAGTTGCTCGGGACTGCGACAGAAGCGGCAGAGCCGGTCATCGAACGGATACTGCGGCGTATCGTCGTCGATGATAGTTCTGCGCTCGGGCTGAGTTGGCTAACCACGTACGCGCTGACGAACGGGTCGGTCGTGGCGGCGCTTTCACTGTCCTTGCTCAGGTCCGGTCTCGCCTCCGTCTCGGAGACCTTTCTCATGATAATCGGGTCCCGCCTTGGCGGTGCCGCAATCGTCGTTCTCGTCGGCGCAGTCGACTATCTGCACCGTCGCCGCGACCGGACGCTGAGTGAGGGGACTAGTCTGGGGCTGCTGACGTTTCTGGTCACGTTCACTATCTACATCCCGGTCACTGTGCTCGGACTCGTCGTCCTGGGGCCGTTCCGGTCTGAACTGCTCGCCGTGACCAGCGGATTCGACCTGTCGCTCCGGTCGGTGCAGTACATCGAGCCAGTCACCGACGCCGTCACGCGAGCGCTAGGTCCCGGGCCCTCGCTGGTCGTCGCGTTCGCGTTACTGTTCGGGAGCCTCTGGCTATTCGACCGGGTCCTCCAGCGGGTCAAGACTGAGACGTTCCGGCGATATGTCTTCCAGCATTTCGAACGACGGTGGATGGCCTTCGGTATCGGACTCTTGCTTACTGGAGTTACGACGAGCGTCGCCTTTTCCCTTGGTATCATCGTCCCACTCTACAATCGCCAGTTCGTTCGCCGTGCGGAGATTGTGCCATACATTCTCGGTGCGAATATCGGAACGCTGTTTGACACGCTTCTCGTGGCGTTCGTCCTGGAGACGACCGTCGGAGTCGCCATCGTCGTGCTGATAATCGGGCTCGCGACGCTCCTGACGAGTGTGGCCTTGGTCCGATACGGCTCGTACGTTGCGGTCATCGACCGCGTCCAAGACAGGCTCCTCGAAGACCGTCGCTCCTTCATCGGCTTCGGTATTCTGCTGCTCACACTACCTCTCGTATTCTTACTCCTCCCGCACCTCTGAGACACATACCAACTCAGTTCGACTCAGAACGGGAGTCGGGCAGTAAGCGACTGGTTTCCCGACTGTTTGTCGGAAGCGCACCCGAACTGACACTCGAACCGCCCGTACTGCGCCGCATCCTCGCCACGGGAACGTTCCCAAACTCTACAGATTCATTCGCTGCCGGAGGTCCGACTGGACCCGCTCGGCCGTGGCCGTGAGGCCGTCGCTGATATCGACCGGATACTCGGCGGGGTTCTCGATGGCTCGCACGTCGGTCGGAAGTCTCTCGAGAGTCTCGAAGGTCCGGTCACGAATCTCGTCGAGTGTCGGGAACTCGTAGACGAATTCACCGTCTCTGATGACATCCACGAGCAACTCTTCGCCACCGACGTCCTCGTCCGCGCGGGCGAGGATATCCCGGTGAAAGCCGTCGTCGTCGCTGAACCGACGGATGCTCTTTGCACCGGGATAGGTCACCTTGCCTTCGGAGAGTTTCATACTCGGTTGCATCTCGCCGTCTCGTTCGACGGCGACGAGTTTGTACACCGGGTTCAGCGTCGGAGCGTCCTTGCTCGTCGTCAACGCAGTCCCCGGTCCGAAGCCGTCTGCAACGCCGCCATCGGCGAAAAACTCCCCCAGGAAGAACTCGTCGACACCGGAGGAGACGAACACGTCCATCCCGTCCGGAAGCATCTCGCGAACGTCTTGAGAGAGTGCTGCGAGGTCACCCGAGTCGAGTCGAACGCCGCGCACGTCAACGTCCGTCTCGCGGGCAACCTCGATTGCCGTCTCCGTGCCAGCTATCGTATCGTAGGTGTCGACAAGCAAAACAGAATCCTCGCCGTACACGTCGACGAATGTTTCGAAGGCGTCACGCTCGCTGGTGAAACTCTGAATCCAGGAGTGGGCCATGGTCCCAAAGACTGGAATGTCGAACCGCTCGCCGGCGGCATCGTTGGAGGTGCCGTCGACGCCCCCGGCGTAGGCGGCGCGAGCGGCCTTGAGGCCGGCGTCGGTGCCGTGTGCTCGTCGAGAGCCAAAATCGACCAGCGTCTGGTCGTCGCCGTGTTTGCGAACAACGTCGCGCATCCGAGCGGCTTTCGTGGCGATCAGACTCTGGAACCCGACCTGATTTATCAGGAGTGTCTCAAACAGCTGTGCCTGGTCGATCGGTGCCGTGACCTCGATGAACGGCTCGTTCGGAAAGACTGCGGTTCCCTCGGGGATAGCGCGGACGCTTCCGGTAAACTCGAACTCGGACAGGTACTCGAGAAACGCTTCCGGGAACCCCTCTTCCCGGAGATGGGCGAGTTGGCGCTCTCCGAACGAAATATCCTGCAGATAGGCAATTGCCTGTTCCAGGCCCGCAGCGATGACGTATCCACGATTCGTGGGCAACGACCGGAAAAACAGCGAAAATGTCCCGATGGGGGTGTGGTCGGCCTCGCGGTACGCACGCAACATCGTCAGTTCGTACCGGTCCGTGAACAGACCGAGATCGTCGGGCGACAGGTATCCGAATCGAGGGGTCTCGGCAGTGGTCATAGACGTACTTCATTCGCCCAGAACAAGGATGTGTCGCTGACGGACGCGCTCTGCGTTCGCAAAACGGCCGGTGAGTCGATTGGAGTTCGTCAAGAAACGTCTGTAACAGATCGGTGAGGTAGGCATCTTCTAGTCAGCGCCTAGAAGCAATTACGGATATATCCACGTAATGGAAAATGATGGTGACTAAATACATTATGATGTTACTAACCTCAACATCAGTCTGTGAAATTCCGGTTCAGGTCATGGTTCGGTTGCGAAACCAGACCGGTCGATTCGTCCAACGCAAGTCGTCGAGCAGTTCCCAGCCCCACGAGTACTTCTTTTGAAGACCGAATGGCGAGACGATGTTGGGAATTGGTGGCCAACAGAAGGAGTAGTCAGTGAATACCGGTCCACTCGTTTGTCTTACTCGTGTACTGGACAATAAGTATCGCACTGTCTTTGCTCGCCTGTTGAAAACTTGTCGTCGACTTATTACAGACGAGTGTGAACCTCCAGTATGGTCATCGACGTAGACGTTCCGACACCGCCGGACATCACGAATCGCGGAATTCCGGACACAGTCGACTCCGATGCAGTAACGAGTGAAATTAGCCTTCGGCGTGAAGAACTCGAAAAGATTCTTCGGCAAAACGCCTGGCAGGAAGGCTTCGAGGAGTGGTGGCAGTACACCGACCTTTCGGAAGCGGACATCCAGTGGGCCGAGGAACTGTCTCTGTTCCATGCGTTCGACTTCTTCTGGGACAGCGAGGCCGGACGACTCCGATACGTCACGCCAGCAGTACCCGACGAGTGGGGTGACGACGCCGAAGAGGCTGTCTCTCCTGCATCGGTCGTCCAGAGTGAACTCGGAGAACTCGGAGACACTGTCGCCGAAACAATCGCCACCAATTACGTTGACTGGGGCGAGAGAGAGTTGTCTGATCCCGTCTGGAGCGTCGATTCGTTCGGTCAGGTGCCAACGAGAGACGAAGAAGAACGGTGAATGCACAGCGTGTCAGCTGATATCGGTAACGAGTTCCGTGAACCGGCCACCCGGTGCCTCGATAGCTTCGATTTCCTGTTTGACGGAGCCACCTGTGACACCCGAGACGTTCGATAACGGCAGAACGATTTCCTGGGATTGGTCCTCTGAACTCGCCCAGGCGAGGTCTCCGATTATCTTGACCTCCTCGCAGTCGATGCGCTGTTCGTGCTCGCCGAGGGGTTCTTCGAGAAACACTGTTGCACTCATGGCCTATTGTCAGATAGTGTGATGGACACACAAATAGCTATGCCGTCGTGATATCTGGCGTCCAGCAACCGGGGACGAGACGGCCGCAGTCACGACTGCTCTTCGACGACGACAACGTCGCGGCCGGCCGCCTCAGTCAGCTTTCGTCCAACGCCTGAAAAGTGCGTGTCGTGGTCGCCGTGTTTGCCGATGACGATAGCATCGGCATCGACTTCGTCGGCATACTCGAGGATAACTTCGTGCGGAAGTCCTCGCTTCGTCTCTCCGTCAGCAGGGACGTCCTCGCGGGCAGCCATCTCGACCACGTCGTCGACAGTCAGTGCCGCCTCATCTTCTGCGTATATCCTCGCCAGTTCCGCCGACCCGAGGGCGGGGTCGTCAAATCGCCGGTCGTCCACGACGCAGATGACGTGTAACGGTACATCCTGCTCTTTCGCTCGTTCGATCGCGGCCGTGGCTGCCTGCTGGCTGTATTCGCTCCCATCGGTAGCCAGGAGAATACTCCCCATAGGTGCGCTACGAGATGAGAGTGTTTAATTCTATGTTGCCAACTAGCATATCTCACATGTCGTGGCAGCCGGCTCGGTTCATTCCTGGGCAGACCTGTCGCTGTGATACTCTCTCCAGCGATTCTAACGATCTGCGAACGACCTCTGTGTTCTTAGTACGGTCTGAGCGTAGTCCCGGTATGGGAGACCCGTTTGTGATCATCGGTGGAGACGCTGCTGGAATGAGCGCCGCGAGCAAGGCGAGACGTGAAGATCCTGACCGCGATATCGTTGTGTTCGAGCGCGGCGAGTGGGTTTCGTATGCCGCCTGTGGGATGCCATACTACGTGAAAGGTGACGTAGAAACGCTCGACGACCTCGTTCAGGTGACGCCAGCGGAGTTCAGAACAGAGCGCGATATCGACCTTCGAACGGAGCACGAAGTCGTCGGAATCGACCCCGACAGCCAGAGAGTCACGGTGACGACAAACGGCGAGCGGTTCGAGCAACCGTACGACACGCTGCTCATCGCCACTGGTGCACACGCAATCGAGCCACCGCTCGACGGTCGCGACCTCGACGGTGTGTATACGATTCACGCGATGGATGACGCTGACGCGATTCAAGACTACATCGACGAGATGGAGCCAGAATCAGCGGCCATCGTCGGCGGTGGCTACGTGGGCGTCGAGATGGCGGAGGCACTGGACGCACACGGTATCGACGTTTCCGTCTTCGAGATGCTGCCACATATCCTCCAGCCGTTCGGCGAGTCGGCTGCGACCGTCATCGAGGACCATCTCCGGGACCAAACCGTCGACCTCCATCTCGAAACCTCGGTCGACGGCTTCACTGGCAAGGAGGTGGTCGACGGCATCGTGGTAGACGAGGAGACGATTCCAGTCGAGATGGCCATCGTGGGTGTCGGAGTGGCTCCGAACGTCGAACTCGCCCAGCAAGCCGGCATCGAAATCGGTGAGACCGGTGCCATCGCGACCGACGAGTTCGGACGCACGAACTACGAAAACGTGTTCGCGGCCGGCGACTGCGCACAGTCGAGACACGTCGTCACCGGTGAGCCCGCCCACGTTCCACTGGCGCTGACTGCAAACCGCGCCGGGCGAGCCATCGGCCAAACTGTCACCGGAACGCCGACAACAGTCGGCGACATCGCCGGGACAGCTATCGTCAAAGCGTTCGAGTACGGCGCAGCGCGGACGGGTATTCTGGACGAACAACGTGCGCGCGACGCCGAGTTCGAACCCGTCTCAGTCGAGATCTCTGCGCCGACCCGAGCACATTACTACCCGGGGGCCGAAGAACTCACTGTGAATCTCGTCGCAGACCAGCGAACGAACCGTGTTATCGGTGCGAGTCTCGCGGGGCCTGACGGGCTCAAACGCATCGACACTGTCGCTACGGCGTTGCACGGAGAGATGACCGTCGCCACCCTCGAAACACTCGACCTGGCGTACGCGCCACCATATAGTCCGGTCTGGGACCCGGTTGCGACGGCAGCGAGGGTCCTTAACGGACGGGTAGAGCGTACGGAGTAACGATTCGAATCGCCTCGGGCATCAACGAGTTGCATCGACAATCAACTACCAGTCACACAAAATACGATGACCCCGAAGAAAGACGGACGGATACGGTCGCCGGTCGAGTTTCTACTATCGACCCAGGCCGAGTTCGCTGACGTGAGCGCAGAGACGATTCGAAGAGCGGCACTGTTCGATGACCGCCTCGAAGACGTCCTGTCTGTCGAGGTAGGCGAAACGCCGAGTGAAGTGGTTTACAGCGAGAACAAACTGGAGCTCCGCCGCTACGAGTCGGTCACGGACACCCGGCACGACGTGCCGATTCTCGTCGTCTACGCGCTTATCAACCAGCCGTACATTCTCGATTTACAGCCAGACCGAAGCGTCATTCGTCGGTTTCTGGAAGCGGGCCACGATGTCTATCTCATCGACTGGAACGAACCGTCGCGGCTCGACCGTCGGTTGGGGATTCAGGATTACGTCGACCGATATATCGACAACTGCGTCGATTTCGTCCGGGAAGCGTCTGACCAGGAGTCGATTAACGTCCTCGGATACTGCATGGGCGGTACCCTGTCAGCGATTTACGCTGCCCGCTACCCGGAGAAAGTGAATGCCATGGCGCTACTGGCTACCGGACTGTACTTCGACGATACTGGGGGAATCCTCGAACTGTGGGGCGACGAGAACCACTACGACCCGCGGGCATTGACGCAGACGTACGGCAATGTCCCGGGCGAGTTTCTCGATGTGGGTTTTGCACTGATGAACCCGGTGACAAACTACGTCTCGAAGTACGTCCGTCTGTTCGAACGAGTCGAAAACGAGGACTTCGTCAGGAACTTCGCACGGATGGAGACGTGGCTTTCCGAAAGCATCGACGTGGCGGGCGATGTCTACGCCGAGTTTCTCGAAGAGATTTACCAGAAGAACAGTCTCTACAAGAACGAACTGGTCGTCGACGGTGAACGCGTCGACGTTAGGAACATCGAGATGCCACTGCTCCAGATCGTCGGTGAGTACGACCACCTTGTTCCGCCGGAGGCGAGCAAACCCTTCAACGACGTCGTCGGAAGCGACGAGGTGACGACTATCGAGTATCCGACCGGTCACGTCGGACTCGCAATGTCCACGAATGCGCACAGAGATGTCTGGCCGGAAGTCGCCGAGTGGTTTCTCGACCAATCGAAGCAACCGGGGCTTGCCGAGGTTATCGCTGAGGGTGTCGAACAGGCTCTCGGCGTCGATATCGAGACGGATGTGACGGTGGGTGATGTCGACGAGATCGAAATTAGCGTCGCCGACGAACAAGATGACACCGCACGGGCGGTGATTCGTCAAGACGTACAGAGTATCAGGGCTTTTCTCGAAGACACACTCGACAGCGACATCGAAATCGAAGTCGGCACGAGCGGTACCACTGTTGCAGTTGAGACCGACGATGGCGTCGAGGTGGAGTTCGTAGAGACCGTCGGAGAGGCGACGCGGGCCGAAATCGAGGAGGCTATCGAAGATACCGATATCGCTGCAACCTACGACCTCGAACACGTCGATGGAATCGGCCCGACGTACGCCGGCCGACTTCGTGAGGCAGGTATCGAATCAGTCGGGGAACTAGCTGTCAGCGATCCGAGCACGGTCCGTGAGTCAGCACAGACCACAATTAACCTCGCACGGAAATTGATCGACCGGGCGCGGGCGCTACTCGACGCACACGAGGCTGTCGAGACACCCTCACAGGACTGAGCCACTCAGGAATCTCATCCCTCGGCTGAGACACTGTCAAGAGTCTTGCAGGCGGTCAGTCAAGCTTGTTCTGCCCGACTCCCGGCCAGTTCAGAACCACTCCCGAGCCTTCAGCCGCGTCGTCAACTGGATGGTCTTTCGCAGCCCTCGACGAATCAACCCACCGGAGTTCGGAATACCCTCACCGTCATCGTAGTCGAGGCCGCGGACGACGACGGCGGGTATCTGCTCGTCGGCCTGGCCGAACAACAGTGCAGACCCTGCCGTGAGTTCGTTCGCCAGGAGGTCGAGGCCCCCGATTTTTGGTTCGCCGTAGAGGTCCGTTCGACCAAAGTTACTGTCCACTGCCTCGATACCCGAACAGCCGACAGCGAGATCCATCGTGCCGGCACCCATAATTTCGGAATCTGCCAGCACGACCGCCACATCGGCACCGGTCTGTTCCTCTAGCCCCCTTCGAATTTCCCGCGCGCTCCTGTCGGGGTCCTCTGGCAGCAACGTCATCATCCCTTCAGGAGAATTCGACCAGTCGACGCCAGCGTTCGAACAGAGTCGACCGTCGCGGTCTGTTAGAAGCGCCGAGGGCATCTTTTCGATTGCCTCCTCGGCAGCCTCACGGTCGGCTGCATGTTCGAGGATGAAATCTTCTCCAATGTCTGCCACCGGAATTGCCCCCAACACCTCACTTTCCTCGTAGATGACAGCTACTTCCCGCGGGTCGAGGTCAGTGACGCTGGCAACGCGCTCGGCACGGTCGGTCACTGTCACGTCGTCAGCTTCGACGAACCGGTTCTCTGCAATCGAGACGATTTTCGATGTCAGTACGACTACGTCCCCATCTTCCAACGGGTACTCGTCGGTCGTCGTCTCCACGAGCATCTCCACGATATCGTCTTCTGGCTCAACTCGTCCGATATCGATCCCTCGAAATGTCAGCTCTGGCATACGCTCGACTATTCACGTCGCTGTCAAATCAAACCCCTTGGATTCGTTGTGTTTTCGAACGTCGAAACGGATTGCTACGTTTCGCCTTCGACGACGATGACTTCACGGTCACTTTCCTCGACGAGCGTTCTCCCGACCCCTCCGAGATGTTCGTCGTGTTCTCCGTGTTCCCCGATGACGATACGATCAGCCCCGATTTCGGCGGCGTACTCCAAGATGAGTTCGGACGGGACCCCGTGGCGAACGTCGCCCTCGACAGTGATGCCGGTTCCATCTGCCATTTTGGACACCTCTTTGACGCAGTCGTGTCCGTGGTCTTCCGCCTCGATTGTCTCGTACTCTGTCGAGCTGAACGCGGGCTCGCTAAGCTTTCGTTTGTCGACGACACAGAGGACGTGAAGAGACGCGCCTTCCTCGGCTGCGAGGTCGACTGCGTACTGGGCAGCCCTGCGGGCATATTCGCTTCCGTCTGTCGCGAGCAGAATGTGGTCGCTCATATCCAGAGATTTTCGGGCAGCGAAAAAGAGTTAGCCATGATTCCTGCACAGTGAAAATCACCTCGCGTGTTCGCTCCAGGTGCACCAGAACTCGTTGAGATGGCCGGACGAGCTGAGGTGGTCTTTCTCGATGCACGGGAACGACGCCGTTCTTCTAAGGCCGTTCGTCTCCAATATTCGCATGTATGTCAGCTGACCTTCCGACACGAGACGAACTCAGAAAGGGACTCACCGTTGAAATCGAGCAAGAGAACGGCGACCGGCTCGTCGGTGAGATCGGTGCCGTACTGACCGACGAGCGGACGCATCCCGACGGGATTCTCGTGAAACTCAAATCCGGCGTTCGGGGGCGTGTCAAGCGCATCGGCCCCGAGGTCTGACTCAATCGCTCCGGCCGGTAACTGCGGCCGCCACCCCGTCAGCACGGAACGGCACCAGTTCACGAGCGTCTTGCCTGGATGCCGACGAACGAGCCGTCTCCGTAGCCTTCTTCGACCTGTTCGGGCTCGTCGAGGTCCCCGGGCCACTGGAAGATGGTCTGCACGAATTCGAAGTCGGTGAATCCGGCCGTTTCCAGTTCGTCGAGGAGTTCGTCGGTCGAGACGAAGGTAGCCTCTTGGTAGAAGGGGTTGTTCGCTTGCTTTTCCTTGTATATCTGTCCCACGGGACTATCTTCGTCGATGTAGCCCATCACGAGCGTGCCGTCAGAGTCGAGGACTCGAGCGGCTTCGGAGAGCGTCTCTGCCACGTCGTCGACGAAACAGATTGTGGTGACCAGCAACGCCGTCTGGAACGCGTTCTCGTCGAAGGGGAGGGACTCGGCGACCCCTCGAACAGTATCGATTCCGCGCTCGCGTGCGAACTCGAGCATCTCACCAGAGGGGTCGAGGCCGACATCGATTCCGAGTGGTTCGGCGAATCGCGCACTCCCGACACCGATTTCGAGGCCGTACCCAGCTGGCAGGAGACGACGTATGGCGTCTAATTCCGACTCGTAGGCACTCTCATTTTGCTCGAACCACTCGTCGTATCGTTCCGTGTGTTCTTCGAAGGGCGTGGCTTTCGGCATATGTAGCTGTACAGACTACGGCTATACCAGTGTTCGGTCTCTCTGGAGAACTGACTGGCTGATTCGGTGGGAGGCCAGCGACCCACATACCAGCCTGTCTCTTTTTTACACACCATCCCGAAGTCCCTGTATGACAATCGAAGAAGGTGACCGGGTGAAAGTAGCGTTCACTGCGACGTATCCGGACGGGGAACTCTTCGATACGTCTTCCAGAGAAGTGGCAGTCGACCACGGTCTCGAGATGGACAAGCGATTTAGACCGATTGTCCTCGAAATCGGGGCTGAGCCAGCAATCGAGTCGCTCCAGGATGGTTTACTCGGGCTAGAGAACGGAGATACTGCCCAAATCGAGGTTCCACACGAGGACTTTACGTTCACCTACGACCGACACGAGTTCGAGACGATGGTCGATACTCCCGTCGAAGTCGGCCAGGAGATCCACGCCATGACGGGACTGCTGGGTGAAGTAGTCGAGGTGACAGACGACTCAGTGACCGTCGATTTCGACCCCGAACGATCCGGGGAGATGCTGACGTTCGACGTCGAAGTCCTCGATGTCGAGTAGCGCGCGCACGTCGTGTGTCGACCGACTGTCTGTCTCTCAAATAGGCTTTCGGCAGCCGTATTTTACTCGTCGCTATTGGGTTGGCCCAGTTCTTCGGCGATCGCCTCGAATATCGCCTCCTCACGGTCAGCAATCTCACCGATCAGACTCGCAGCCTCCTCGAAGCGAGCGGGATGCGGGTCGTCCGCGGTCAGGATATTTTCCAGGTGATCGGCGACGGTTTGCCACTGTTCACCGACACGGGCCATTCGGTCAGACAGGTCGTGGGGGAGTTCAGTACGCTGTCCCAACTCCTCGATCGAATCGGCATACAGCGCTCGGAACGCTGCCCCTTCGCCGTGTTCGTCGATGCTTCGATGGGCAGCCGCCACCGGTTGGTCCGGTTCGGGAAGGTCCGGCCACGCACCGAGATAGTCCCCGAACGACCGCAGTGCTGCGAGTCCCTCGGCACCCGGTCCTCGTGCGTCTCGCTTGATCTGGAGCGGCTCGAGCATGTACGTTGCAGTCTGTCGGAGACCGGCAGCAGCCGCGTCCGTGCCATCGTTGGTCGTTCTCGCGCGGGTGACAGTGAGGTACTCGTTATCCAATGGAATGATCCCGTCGCTGGCCCAGGCGCTCTGTAGCGTCGCGCGGGACACTTCCTGTCGCGCCTCCATCGCCCCATCTGAGAGTATCACGGTTTCTTCGTCGTAGCCTATCATGACTGCGACGTGAGGCGGTACGTGGTCGGGTTCGTCGGGGAGGTACGGCAACGGCGTCGGGTCGAGAAACACGAAAACGGGATCATCTTCGTCGACGCGCATCGTCGCGTTGTCCCAGGCAGTTTGGAAGTCGTCTCCGCTCCGAAATGAGTGTGGGACACCGAGTCGTTCGAAAAACGCCCGCTCCAGCCAGGTGGAACTGGCACGGAACGTGACCCACGGTTCTTCGGGATGGTCGTACAGGACGAACGCCGGACCACCCCCGATTCCGAAACAGGTCGCTTCGCTGTAGTTCCAGCCGTAGTACTGTGCAACGTTCCGAAGCGCAATCGCCCCGCAGTGGCTACCGGGTTGGTGGTCGTACCCTTCAACGAGTTCCATACCACGCCTACGGTCAGCGATGAAATAATTCCTCTACCCCACTAACACAATCCAAGGAGGACACTGTCGAATACCTTCATCGAATCTCTTCGAGAGCCACGAAGGACTCCTCGTGAGCCAGAACCCACTCCGCGAGCAACGCTCGTTCACTCTCTGGCAACGGTGAAATCGTACACGTCTCCCCACCGTCTGCTCGTTCCGTAACGGTGGCTACGAACACCTCGCGTTCGACCGATTCTGAGGGTGTGGTGCCCATACTGTTTATTCCGTGTCTGTCGCAGTGGGTTCGGACGGTCGCATTCGACTCACAGTGCAGCGTTTCTGATCGTCTTCTCCAGAGTGGTGTGTCCTGTTGGCGAACGCACAGACAATACCGGAATTCAGACAGAGCACCATGGTCGTCTCACTCAGTCTTCCCCTTCGAGCATCCAGCCAAAGCGCTTCTCCCAGAACTCCTCACTCCGTGGCTTCTTGCTCTTTTTGTGCGTCTTTTTGTCTCGAATCCGGCGTTCCAGGGTGTCACGCGCTTCGTTGAGCGCGTGGCTCGCACCGTACCCCTCGCCGGAGGCGATGTACAGTCCTCTGTCGGTATGCAGACGAATCCGGGCGAGCAGGAGTGGCGTTCCGCGGCGCTTCTCGTCGTGCTCGTGGAGATGGACCTTCGCGTCCAGGACGTTCATTCCGTGGTCTCTGTCGTCGAATTTCTCGACCATCGCGACGATGTCGTCGTAGCTCATGTCGTCAATCAGGTCGGTACCGTAGACCTGAACCGCCCGATTACCGCCGGCTTCCCAGGTGAGCGAGTCGAGAACGTCGGTCTTCGTGATGATACCGTAGGGGCTGCCGTTCTCCGTGACCACCAGCGACGATGCGTCGATTGCGAACATCTCTTCGACGGCTGCTTCGAGTGTTTCGTCCGGACGAATCGTCCGCACCGGTGACGCCATCACGTCACGGACCGGGAGATCCAGTACGCGTGCAAGTTCCCCTTCCCTCGCACCAAACCCCCCGCCGCGCGTACGCCCTGCGCTGTCAGACAGGTTGCCGCCGAAGGAATCCTGTCCACCCCCCTCGCCACCCTGGCTCTGGTCCGCATCTCGTACTGTAACTCCGGTCACATCGTAGAGACTCAAGATACCGAGCGCGTTGTCGTTTTCGACGACCGGCAGGTGAGTTATCCGATTCTCGCGGAAGATGTGGAGCGCCTCCCCGAACGTCGAGTCGGGATCGACAGTGACGAGGTCAGTACTCGCGGCTTCAGAGACGGTTGCTGCGTCGAGAAACGGTTGGACCGCTTCGAGAATCCCGTCGACAGTGACGACACCGCTCAGGTCGTTGCCGTCGAATACCGGGAGGAGGTGTGCGTCGCTGTCGATCATGAGCTGGGCGACTTTGCGAATATCCTCGTCGGGCGAGAGTCGGGGGACGTGCCAGACCAGCGAGCGGAGCTTTTCGTTGGGCTGGTGGTGTGACCTTGCGAGTTGCCGTCTCGTAACGACACCTTCGAACTCGTCACCGTACACGACGACGCCTCTGGTTGTCCGGTCTTCGAAGATACCGACGAGTTTCGAAACAGTTGTTTCC
Source organism: Salinibaculum salinum (assembly GCF_037645885.1). Lineage (NCBI taxonomy): Archaea > Methanobacteriati > Methanobacteriota > Halobacteria > Halobacteriales > Haloarculaceae > Salinibaculum > Salinibaculum salinum. Next base: position 30,792 of record NZ_JBBENW010000019.1, read on the forward strand.
GGTTGTAATTCCACGTAGTCCTCTGAGACGATATTTGCGATGTTCATGGTTGTGCGCATCCGTTCGTACTGGCTGCTCGTTCTCCGGTCTCGGTGCTTGACCACCGATATGTGATGCTTCGTTGTCGGATCTGAAGTAGTCGCCGGTCACTATTCTTCGAGGTACGCCATGGCCTCTTCGTCAGAGACCTGTTCGAAGCGGTCGTAGAACTGCCCGACCCCTCTGAAACTGCTCGGAGTCTCGAGACAGACGACTTCGTCGGCCATCGCTTCGAGTTCGTCGATACTGTCGGGTGGTCCGACCGGGACCGCCAGCACGATACGTTCGGCATCGGTCTCTCCGAGCATCTTGAGACACGCCCTGGCCGTGGACCCCGTCGCGACGCCATCGTCGACAACCGCCACGGTCTTTCCAGCCAGGTCCGGTTCTGGCCGGTCACCTCGATAACGGTCGGCCTTCTGCCGTGCGTTCTCCGCCTCTTTGGTTCGCTCGTTTTCGAAATATTCCTCGTTGGAGCCCGTCCCACGAAAGGCCTCTTCGTTCCGCCAGACGGTCCCGTCGCTGGCGACGGCGCCGATAGCGTACTCCGGGTTCCCGGGTGCGCCGATTTTCGATGCGACAACAATATCCAGCGGCACGTCGAGCGCATCGGCCACGGCTCGACCCAGCGGAAGTCCACCTCTGGGGATCGCGAGCACGATATCTACGTGAAGGTCGCGCTCTCGAAGCGCGTCACCGAGCTGTTCGCCCGCCTGGGTGCGGTCTGTGAATCGGTGGGAGTCAGCCATGAGCCTTCGGCTGAAGTTAGACTCGAAGATGCCTGTAACACTCGGACGTTCTCACGAGTCTGGAATTGCCGTGTGACTAATTGACGCGAAAGCATTACTTCCGCCATGAGACAGACGGCGGAGAACCCAACCCGGATTCCGGTCGACGGCGTCGAACTCGACGGGATACTCGACATCCCGGCCGACGCATCCGGACTAGTCGTGTTCGCTCACGGGAGCGGCTCCAGTCGGAAGAGTCCGCGGAACAACTTCGTCGCAGAGGTAATCCGGGACCGTGGTCTCGGAACACTGTTGTTCGATTTACTCACCGAATCAGAAGACCAGGTCCGCGAGAACCGCTTCGATATACCTCTGTTGACGGACCGTCTCGTTGCCGTTACTGCGTGGCTGGGTAACCGAGATGACACGCGTGATCTGAACGTGGGTTACTTCGGTTCCAGCACGGGTGCCGCCGCCGCACTCAGGGGGACGGTCCGTCCGGACAACAGTGTCGATGCGGTAGTGTCACGCGGTGGCCGCGTCGACATGGCCGCGGAAGTCCTCGAAGAGATTCGCGTCCCGACGCTATTTATCGTCGGCGGCGCCGACACCGAAGTACTCGAACTCAACCGGGAGGCCTACGAGCGTCTCTCCTGTGAGAAGGAACTACACGTCGTCGAGGGAGCGGGACACCTCTTCGAAAGGCAGGCAGAACTCGAAGAAGTCGCGGATGTGGCAGCCGACTGGTTCGCAGAGTCGTTACAGTGAATCGCTGTCCGTGTTTGTCTGCCGCTGTTGAATCAGCACGCGTCGTTTTATTCCCGACTGCTCTATTGCCCAGCGTTCATTTTCGCATCGAACCGTGACGGCAATCCGGCGGTTGGCCGTCGTCGACACAAAATCAAGTTCTCATAGACTTATGAGAAATATGTTTTAATCCGAAAATCAGTATAAATATATGGAATATATTATTAATACTTCGATGATGTTATGGCTGTATTCAACAGTCTAATTATTATATATCTCTCATTTATCTGAGGGTGGAACTGCTTTCGATGACTGACGTACTGAAATCGGAATTCGGGAGTGTATATTCCGCCAGAATACGCACCGCTATTGAATCTCGCTACAGTTCCTCCTTTTAGATGTGTAATGTAAAACAGGTATCTATGAGATATTCAGGCGACAGACTGAACACGTGCTTTTGCTATTTTAATGGTACAGGACAATCCTGAGGCTGTAAAACATAAATTATCCATATCTTATATATGGGTATATATGATATATTGATGGAAGAGGTCACCGATGATCTGCACTTTCGTCTGATCATATTTCGGGTATTTGTTGCGTCGGTAGTCGGACGCTCCCCCTTACGCAGCGTAGATAACGATTTATCGTGCTAACAGTGAGTGTAATACATGTGAAGATCTATTAATAAATGACGAGTAAAAGGGTAAAGTTATTATATCCATACTCAATATTATTAACTACGCATGGCACCAACGCGACGGCAGTTACTCTCTTCGGCAGTCGGAATCGCTGGATTCGGAACGCTCGCAGGTTGTCTCGGGGGTAATGGCAGTGGAGCGAGTGATGCAACAGCACAGGCGACATTTTTTGTGTTTGGTGATGTAGCAGCAAATGTAGCTGACGGGGCGGTCGAAACCGACCTACTCGTCCCCGTCGGACAGCACGGCCACGGCTGGGAACCCGGACCAAGAGTTCGTGAAGACATCTACGATGCGGGAGTGCTCTTTCACGGCATGGACGGATTTCAGCCGTGGGTCGATGACATCAAAGGTGACCTCGAAGATGACGGTGCCGATGTCGTGACCGTTGACGTAAGTGACGGCGTCGGCTTGTTGGAAGCTGGGGCGGATCACGACCATACCGAAGATGACCACGACAACGATACCCACACTGAAGAACACGACGACGAAAATGGCCACGACGACGACATCCACACCGAAGAACACGACGACGAAAATGGCCACGACGATCACGGGCACAGAGACGAAGAATCTGCAGACCCGCACTTCTGGATGGACCCATTGCGTGTGAAAGAGGCTATTTCGAACGTCCGTCGGGGACTAGCTGCTGTCGATGGGGGTAACACTGAGACGTACGTGGCAAACGCGGACGACTACGCAGCGAAACTCGACGACCTCCACGAACGCATGCAGGCAGTTCGAGAATCTGCCTCCAAGGAGGTCCTGCTCATCGCAGGGCACGATTCGTTTCAGTACTTTGGGGACCGATACGACATCGAGATCAAGGCACTGACCGACGTGTCTCCGGACGACAACCCGACGACCCGGGATATCGAACGCGCACAGGACATCATCCGGGACCACGACCTGCAATACATCTGTGCTGACCCGCTCGAATCACAGGAAGCAGCCGAGCAACTGGTCGCAGAGACCGACGCAGAGGCGGTCCTGCCCTTGACCGCTATGCCCGGATTGAAAGAGGAGTGGGAGGAAAACGACTGGGGATACGTCGACGTCATGGAAAAGGTAAACCTCCCCACCCTCGAAGATGCACTGAACGCACAATGACCGCTATCGAGGCCAGCGATGTGTCGTTTGCCTACGCCGACCAGCCGGTCATCGAAGACGTTTCTCTCGAGATCGACGAGGGCGAGTTTCTGGGGCTCGTAGGACCGAACGGTTCCGGAAAAACCACACTTCTCGAACTGATGGTTGGCCTGCGGCAACCAGATAGCGGCACCATCACACTGTTCGGTGAGCCAGCACATTCGTTCAGCGACGGCGAGCGCGTCGGATACGTCCCACAGGACGTGACCAGCGCCAAAGGGGAGATGCCGATCACCGTTTCGGAAGTTGTTCGGATGGGGCGATACCCCCGTCGCCTGTTCCGTCGGTTTCGGTCCGAGGATCGGGTGTCCGTTGAGGCTGCACTCGACCGCGTCGGAATCTCGGCTCTCGCGGACCGCCGAGTCGGCCGGTTATCTGGCGGACAGCGTCAGCGTGTGTTCATCGCACGTGCGCTCGCTGCGGAGGCGGACCTGCTCGCACTCGATGAGCCAACTGTGGGCGTCGACGCCGAATCCAGGGAACAGTTCTACGACTTGCTACACGAGTTGAACGACGGCGGTATCACTATCATCCTCATCGAACACGACATCGGTATCGTGACGACTCACGCCTCGGAAATCGCCTGTCTCAACAGGGAGTTGTTCTTCCACGGTGACCCCGAGACGTTCGTCGAAACCAACGCACTCGCTGACGCGTACGGCGGCGGGCAACACGTCATCCAGCACAATCACTGATGCACGCACTGTCATATTCAGAAACCACTGGAACACCGCTGTCCGCTCTCGGTGAGGGTGTTGACTGGCTGCTCGCGGTGTTACTCGATGTGCTCTGGGGAACGGTTCTCGACGTACTGGCAACTCTGTCAGGAGTCAGAATGCTCGGCTTTCCGTTCATGCAACGAGCGTACCTCGCGGCAATCTGTATCGGGGTTATCGGCCCGCTCGTAGGGAGTTTCCTCGTCCACCGGGAGATGGCGATGATCGGCGACACGCTCGCTCACTCCGCGTTCGCAGGCGTCGCTGCCGGTCTGTTCGTGAACGCGCTGTTTTCGCTCTCGGTTCCGCCGCTGTTGACAGCGTTGCTGGTTGCTGCAATCGCTGCGCTACTGGTACAGATGCTCGTCGACTACGCCGGGGCCTACAGAGATACGTCCCTGGCTATCGTCCTGACTGGTTCCTTTGCTGTCGGGAGTGTGCTTGTGACTGCGACCGATGGTGGGATTGCGGTCGGTATCAACGCTTATCTCTTCGGGTCACTCGCAACGGTTTCCAGACTCAGTGCAGGGATCCTCGTTGCGATGAGTATCGTCGTCGGTTTCGTCGTCACCGTTGCCTACCGCCCGCTCGTTTACGTGACGTTCGACGAGGTCGGCGCTCGTGCTGCTGGACTCAGCGTCAAGCGGTACAACCAGCTGATAGCAGTCCTCACTGCGGTCGTCGTCGTGGGTGCGATGCAGATAATGGGCGTCATCCTCGTCGCCGCGATGCTCGTCATTCCGGTCGCTGCAACCACCTGGGTCGGAGGGTTCAAACGCTCTATCGCGGCCGCCGTCGTTGCTGGTCAACTGGCGACCGTCGCCGGCGTGACACTGTCGTACGTCTACGATGTGGCGGCAGGGGGGACTATCGTACTCGTCGCTATCGCGATCTACGTTGTGCTTCAGGTCGGACTGCGTTTCAGACACCGATTCGTGACACAGCGATTCGGCCAGGCGACAACTTCCGAAGAGACACAGACACGTGCGACACCGGATGGGGGACAGGACGAAAACTGAGTCGTCATTATTTTGTTTCCTCTCGACCCCGAGTTGTTCACACCGAAATTAAACTGTCTACTCTCGTAGTCGCTCTTGGACATCAGGTGCTCTCAGAATTTTTCAAGACCTGCTACGACTCAACGTTGATGACCGATCACAACGGACCCACGTGCACTGTCCGAACAGTTTCGAACCGGTATCTTCGTAACATGCCTGATTCAGACGTCCAGCTCCCTGAGGACGGCTGACCAACTGTTTGCTTTACCACGCGCTGTTCCCGGGAGGAGTGACCTCTCCAGTTCGGTGAGGAACAGAATCCGGCGGACATTCGCTATAGCGCTATAGAGTTTATACGCTCGTGCCACCCAGGCCAATCGGCAGAAATGAACCATTACCCATATATTTTTATATTGTTATTTCAGAGTATCGAATATATATTCGCAACGTAGACATCGCGTACTCGGCTTCCCCAGTCGTGGGTATACGTGTCGATAACGTCGTTGGCCACGTCACCGCGAAGATACTTTACAATGCCCCGGTCGCCAGTTCGGTCCCGGAGATGGGTTGTGAAGAAGTGACGGAAGTAGTGGGGGGTGACATTCTCTTCTGGGCCGCCACCAACGCGATACCAGCCCGTTTCACGGGCGTGCGATTCCACCAGGTGGTGGACCATATCCGGTGTGAGGCGACTTCCCCACCGGTCCGATGTTGAGAGGAAGAGTGGGTCTGCCGTTGACAGCGGATCAGGTCGGATCGCTAGCCAGCGACACAGGAGATATGCGAGTTCCTCGTCGACTGGAATCGTCGTCGGCCGTTTCCGTTTATTCGATGCAGTGCGTTCTTCACCGTTGTACTGTTGCCCTTGAGACGGCTCCGAATCCACGTAAACGGCGTCTCCACGTCCATCGAGCCCTGCACGATGGTCCAACTCGACAGGTACGTTCGAAAGTTTGAGGTCTCGCAGATCGAGATTACAGAGTTCACCAGCGCGCATTCCAGTCTTGAGGAGCGTCCCAACGACAGCAGAGTCCAAGGGATGCGAGATTGTCGCGAAGAAATCTTGCATCTCGACAACCGAGATATCCCGTCTTGCAGGGTCTGTATTTATTGATTCATCGATTTCCTCGAGCACAAGCGACATCGGATTCTCACTGAATCGGCCCACCTGGACCATATAATCGTAAAACCGGTGCAGGTAGGAGGCATACGTCGCGACAGTACTACTGGCGACCACTCCCCGAAGTCGATGTACGTAGGCCATACAGTCTCGATGATTTGCGTCATCGAACGTGAGATCCCTCGATTCGAGATACGTCTGGAAATCTGAAAGGACACGCTCGTAGGCCTCGCGTGTTTGCGGCTTTTTACCTTGGTAGGTAATATCTTCGAGAAAGTATTCGATCGCATCCTGGCTGTGGGACTGAGCGTCGGTGTCGCTGCTCATGCGTCGAGTGTGTAACCGCCGTGGCGCCCACTATATCGGACCCGGTCGTTTGCCTGGAGATTCTGAAGCGTGTCTTCGAGTTGTGATTCGATATCGTCTGTGACAACTTCGAGTAGCTCGTCCCAGGAGCGATAATCTTCGGCGGAGAGCGCATCGAGCACTGTTTCTTCGAGGGCCTCACTCGACTGTGCCGTCTCTGACTGCTCAGTCACTTGCTCATTAGGGGTGGCGGGCGTGACACTCTCCGTTGTGGGGGCAGGACGACCGTCGAATCCTCGCCGGCCTGCCTGTACCATCGTTTTGACGAACTCGCTCCGACTCATATCCAGATCGTCTGCGTGTGCGTCCCATTCGTCCCGCTGGTACTCAGGGAGGTACGCCTGGACGACTACTTTCGACGTATCGTCAGAATCAGTTGCCATTATCGGAGGAGTCGAACCCCACCCACATCAATCTAACTCTGTATTCACAGCTAAAGACCCTTATTTGTGAGCATAAACTCTAAATCCGCCACGAGAAATTTGTATTCTGACAATATACGCTATTACTTTCACGCCTAAACAAGTTACATGTGTACACGATTCCCAGAGCAGGGCCAGTGTCGACTCCCCGAGAACAGAATAGCTAGTCCAAGATGAAGGTGACACCACCACCTCAACCCCTGGAGTTGTGGTCGTGAGATGGGTTTCAAAGGCCCTTTTATAAGTGGGTACTTATCACTGCTGGTAAACGCCGTATAGTTGGATTCTGGGCGTGGTTGTACGGAGTCCACGATCGTTGAGGTTTGTCAGCAGTTCCCAATTGCGAGTTCGAGGTGCACTTTACAGAGCAGCTTTTTCATGTAGCAAATCGATATGATTCGGTGACACACAATAGTGACTGACAGTGGACATAGTTCATAGAGGATAGGAGAAACATTCACGAGCAATTACTAAATCTTCGACATACGATAAGCAGCAAACAATTGTGCAGTGAATTCTATACACACGTAGGCAAAAATATTATTTTTGTCGGCTGCAACCCGGGCCAGTTGCTGTACGCTGTACTGTGATTCTATCAGCATTTCGTCCACGAAGCTTTACCGAGGTTCCGTAGTTGGCACCAACAGATAGCGTCTGTTCTAGTTCTACGTCCTTTTGGGAAGGGCGTTTGAGCGGTGGCTTGGCCGTTCACGACTGTTCGCTGAATTGCTGTCGACACCGTTGGTATGCACCGATTTCACCCGCACGACAAGCAGGACTTGTCATCCCGATTATAGATTTTAAATACTCTTTGAGATGTGGTTGCCGGTACTTGAACTCGCTTTGCGATTCTCGCTTTGGATGGTCAAGTAACACTCGATTGTCCCGGTAAAATTCTTGCAATCACAGAACTCTACCCTCTGCCCAGTGGCGTTCCCTCGACCGAGGGGGTTGTCTGCTCTTTGAACAGGGGCCGTCCACAGTGCTCGCAGAGACAGACTGCCACCACACACAGGTAAACTCAGCGGTGCCCTCTTTTTTCGTACACTCTATCAGACCGAACAGATCTCGAGAATTCTTCGATCGCGTCTTTCTTCCAGAGCGATCGTCCAGTTATTCGAGATCTCAATAACGATCCCAGATTGTCCTCGCATGGTCTGCCCCACAGCTGGTTGGTTTCCCCCACCACCGGCTTGCTGAACTGCACTATGAATTCTGGTGTACTGGTCTACTCACCCTTGATTACTCAACTTCAAATCCTTACCAGACGTGACTGCCATTTTAACTTAGAATGTTACTGTCATACCCAAGCATTGTATATCTGGCGCAAGTAGTGGATTCTACTTTTTATAAATCATATACCGCTATACTCAATATACCACGGTGGCGCTCACGTTTTCGGGATCTCAATTTCTACCAACCACTAGTTCGCTAATACGTTTTTTGGGCAGCAGTACCGTGTGACGAGACAGCTATGAATTCGAGAAGGGTCCCAAACGGTCGATTTAACGACTAATGTGACGATTTGAAACCGCTTGCTACCCCGCTCAGAACTACGATGAGTTCTAAACGGATGTCGTCAGTCGATGACGACGCCCCCGCGCTCGCGGGGGCGATCGTCTATCACGCTGGAGAAGTCTGTGAATCAGCGGATCACCTCTGGCGTGTCCTTGGTGAAGTATCAATTCCAGCCGACGGACTCACCGACGACCGCCAGCAGCACAAGGTCGCAAACGGCACTGAACCGATGGCTCGGGTGTATCTCTATCAGAAGATCTACGACCTCGCCCAGAGCGAGGTCGCAGATCGCCTCGAAAACCGACCATCACTCCTGAAGACACTTGATTTAGAGAAGGCACCGTCCCAGCAATCACTCTCGTACGCGTGGCAGCAGTTCAGCCAACAAACCAAACAGACGCTTACCGCCGCAGCTACGGGTATCGCACACGAAGCCGTTGACCGCAGCGTCTTATCAGAAGCACGGGTTCCGATAATCCCAGATGAAGACGATATCGAAGAAGAGGGTGATGAACCGACCGTAACACGTGAGCACGTTCGGAAGCAGGGGAACAAGATCGTCGAGCTCGCCCGAAGGCACGCCTTCGGCGAGTTCGACTCTGAGAGGGCTGAAAACAGAGTCTACGAGGACGAACAGATCCTCGATCTGTTCGCCTCGGCATGCCTCACTCAAGGAAGCGCCCATTCTGAAGGCGAAGCTGGCTGGTTTCTCGACGAGAACGACGCCTGTGACGACTCTACGTTCCTCCGAGTGATCAAGCAGTTCGCAATGCCGGCTGATCAGGAAGTCTCTGTTCCGCTCCAAAACCAACAGATCGAGGATATCGTGGCATTCACCGAGGTATTTCGCGAGTATCTCATGGACGCCTTCGATACAGCGACGGAGAATATCCTCCAGACAATCCGGTACGAAGATCCATTCGACGACCGCCACGTCGTGGCGGCCGTCGATTTCACGCACGTTCCCTACCACGTCTGGCCGTGGGTCGACAAGGACGAGGAGATTCCAAAGTCGACGTACCCGCCGATGGTGAGCGGGTACGTCGACGACGGTGAGTTGAAACACGGCTACACGTTCGCGACGATCACGATCGTCGGGAACGACGTGCCGATCATCTTGGGGATTGAGGGCGTCAAGGAACACTCAGACTGGGAACCAGCTGAAACGCCCGCTGACTCGAAAGCAGACGTCGTTGGGCGTCTGCTTTCGAGAGCCCAGCGGTACGTCGATCTGGACGAGATTCTGTTGGATCGTGGCTTCTACACGAGGAACGTTCGTGCAGAGATCAACAGTCGTGAACTGTTGTACACGATGCCAGTGCCGAAATACGAGTCAGATTACGAGGCGATCAAGCACATCAAAACCAAAGACGGGGTAGACGCCGCTGTCAACCACGACGTCCCCGTCGGGATGGACGGGGACGTCGATCATACTGCAGAATATCTGTACGTTCCAGCCACCAGTGACGACGCTGAAGGCAAGTATGCCGTGTTCGTGACCAACCGCGATCACGTCGCTCCCGACGAGATCGCTCACGTGACCAACAGTTACGGTCGTCGCTGGGACATCGAAAACCAGTACAAGTCGGTGAAAGCGTACCTCCCGAAGACCTCCTCGACAGACTACCGAGTGCGGTTGTTCAACTTCACGTTCGCAGCGCTACTGTACAACCTGTGGCGGCTCACCGACTTTCTGGTGAAAGTCGGCATAGAGCGGGATATCAGGTCGCCACCGGTCGTGACCGCCAGGACATTCGTCCGGGCGGTCGGCCACTCTCTCCGGAAAGTCGGATGAGAAGATGCTGCCGTACCCTGTCGCTCGCCTGCGGCAAGCCGCAGGACTCGCAATCGAAGCTCGATATCGGTGGCTGTTCGTCACTCGAACCGTTCTGTTCAGCCAGCTAAGAATCGACACAGAGAACACCCCCATCAATCTCTCAGATTCTATATGATTCGACTGTTACTCGTTTGTAGCGCTTCTATATCCCGAAAACGTGAGAAAGTCACAAGGTTGGGATCTATATTTCTACGAACCGCCATCTATCGCACACGTAGGCCGGAATCTCAGTGAGTGGTCGTTATAACTATTCACGAGGGTCAATATCAGCCTATCAAACCGGCCGACAAGTTTCTAAAACCTCTTAGAATTATAATAGCCACTGAAAGCCATTGTACACACGACCGCACGAGGGCGGTGCGGTCGGTGTGTAAACCGTTTCAGTTGTTACTATAGATTGCTCGAGGAGAATGCTATCTACCACAACAACTACCGTCCTTTCATACAGAAATCTTAGAGTCCTGTAACGTGTACACCTCGATGTTAGACGACTACCGGTACGTATCAGTCTATATAAACACGTATGATACAGTATACGTAAATATAAAATAATCTTCACTTATTTGTATCAACCGCAGTTCGTCTCCGGTATGGATCGACAACCTGCGACGGGATCGGGAACACAGACCGCCCAGCTATCGCGCGGGAACTGAGAGCGATGTCACAGGAAAACGACTTTTCGGAGATCGCAGCGGCGGCGGCGACCACCGGTGCAGAGTTCGCACGGTCCAATTTCGAGACAAAACTCGACCTGGAAAACAAGGGCGAATCCGGCGAACCGATGGGACCGGCCGACGTGGTGACCGAGACCGACCGAGAGACACAGCGACGAGTCGTCGAGGTGTTGACCGAGCGAGATTCGGCAGCAACGATTGTCGGTGAGGAGAACAATGCCGCAAAGACTGTCCCGGAGACGGGGCGTGCATGGGTGATCGATCCGATCGACGGGACGTTCAATTTCGTCCGAGGCCTCCATTATTGGACCACCAGTGTGGCGGCGACAATCGACGGCGAGCCGGTTGCCGCCTGCAGTGTCCTGCCGGCGCTCAACCGTACGTACTCTGCGAACAACACTGCTGCCTTCCTCGATGGCGACCCTATCTCGGTCAGCGACCGGACGGTGGGACAGTCGACGACGGTTGCCCCTATCATTCCACCAACGTACGGGGACCGGTCAGTGTACGGTGACGGCGTCGGCGACATGTTCAGACGGTTCGGAACGACCGTCCGTCTCTGCAGCGCACAGGCGACGCTCGCGCTGATCGCCCGCGGCGCGCTCGATGGCGCGGTGACGCCACAGCGGCCGAACCCGTGGGACAGCCTTGCCGGGGTACAGCTCATCCGACAGGCTGGCGGCATGGTCACCGATCTCGATGGCGAACGCTGGACCGTAGACAGCGATAGTATGGTAGCCTCAAACGGCCAGATTCACGAGGAGCTTCTCGACGCCGCGAAGGGACTTCGGTAACGTGACCGTCCCTGTCACGACACCTGGGACAACGACCCTGTCGGCGGACACCGTATGGAGTGCCGCGTGACAAACGGGTTCCTGCTGTCGGTGGCCGCAGTACTTGTCCTCGGGAGCTATCTCGTCGGTGTCAAGCAGTACTTCAGCCACTATCCGCCAGCGCTGTTCATATCGCTGATTTACGGTATCGCCGTCGCGTGGTACCTCCCTGCCGCGGCGCAGCGGTGCTTCTCGGGACAGCTAGCTTCACCGCTCTTGCGCTGTTTGCGTTTTACCGGGCGCTATCCATCGGCGATGTCTCTTTTGTCGCCCCGATCAGCAAGATTGTCCCCGTCTTCGTCCTCCCGCTGGAAGTTCTGCTGCTCGGCCAGCGGCTCTCGGCACTGCAGGTGGCTGGCATCGTCGTCGCCACGGCAGCCGTTTACGTCGCCAACTATCGGCGGGGCTCCCTGCTTGCTCCATTGCGACAGTTGGTCCGAAGCAAGGCAGCGCTGTTGGCGCTTGCCAGTGCGGCTGCCTTCGGCGTCGTCGATGTCGGGAAACGCGTCAGCATGCAAGAGCTCGGTATCTCCCCAGAGGTGTTCGTCCTCACAATGCTCGTCCTCGTTGCCGCACTGCTCTCACCCTCGGCGCTCACTCACCGCGACGCAGTCGACTGGTGGGTCGACCGTCGACTACTCGCACTCGCTGGACTCGTCCTCGTAATCGGCCAGCACCTCGTCGCTGTGGCCTTTGAGACGCTGCCGGCGAGCGTCGTCTCCCCGGTGGTTAACACACAGGCCGTTGTCGCTGTCTTTCTCGGCAGTCTCCTCCTCGGTGAGTCACAACTCCGCCTCCGCATGACTGCCGCGGGGCTGGCGGTGTTCGGAGTTGTCCTTATTTCGCTTGGATAGCGGTCCAGTTGGGACGGAATCGGAAGTATCCATTCCCTGGCCACCACAAGATATATATTAGATTCTACTTATATTAGCAATTATTAATATGGGTCGAGATGCCGCCGACACTGCCTCACAGGCCAAGAGATCCGATAAAACGCGAGATGGACCCGATGAGTGACCTCTGTGAGTTCAGAGAAGCGATTCCAGCTGCGAACGACATCACGTATCTGAACACCGGATCGAGTAGCCCGAGCAGCGTCGACGTCGTTGAGTCGATGCAGGACTTCCTCGAGTACCACGGCTACGAATCGCCCACCAGAAAACCGGGCATGTATCCGCAAGTCTACAACGCTTTCGACAAGACACGGCAAGATGTGGCCGAGTTTCTGAACGCCCGGTCCGGGGAAATTGCCCTCACGCAAAGCACGGGTGACGGCATGAGCCGAGTCGCGAACGCTATCTCGTGGAATCCCGGTGACACGGTTGTCAGAACCGATCTTGAACATCCCGCGAGCATCGTTCCGTGGGCTGCGAACGGAGTGAACACGCGTGTCATTGAGACAATAGACGGCCACGTTGATCTGGACGACGTGAAGGATGCCGTCACGGACGCACGACTGATCTGTGTGAGTTCCATCTCGCGAAACTACGGGACCAGACTCCCAGTTACGAAAATCACCGAGATCGCCCACGATGCGGGGGCAGAGGTTCTCGTCGACGCCGTCCAGTCGGTCGGCCAGACACCCATCGACGTGACCGACTGGGGAGCGGAGTACGTCGCTGCGGCAAGTCATAAGTGGCTTGTCGGTCCCTGGGGTGCCGGATTCCTGTACGTCTCCAAAGATGTCATCCCCGAGTTACGTCCCAGGCACGTGAGCTATCGTGGCGTCGATAGGGACTCGCCGACGCTCGATCCACATCCTGACGCCCGCCGTTTCGAAGTTGGCACGACATCGGCAGCACCGTACGTGGGGCTCCAAACGGCACTCGAGAGAGTTTCGTCGGTGGGCGTGGACGCCATCGAAACTCGGATAGAGTCACTGACCACCCTTCTCAAAGACGAACTGCCAGCGTCACTACTCTTGTCGCCGCGACCGTTCGAGTCCGGTCTGATCGCGATCGATGACGACGCCCCAGAACAAACTGTCGAACAATTAGCTGCACACGACGTTCAGGTACGGTCGATAGCTGAACCGAATGCGATCCGCCTCTCGATTCACGCGTTCAATACTGAGTCTGATATCCGCCGGTTTCTCTCGGTCTATGACGACATCCGCCGAGGGCGTTAGTCACCGGAAACTTTATATTAGATTCTACTTATATTAGTACTTGCTAATATGAGTCAAGATGACCCCGATACCGCCTCACAGATCGAACAGTCTGCTGCAACGAGAGAGAGTTCGTGTTGTACAGGTGTACCCGAAGTCGAGGAAGACGATCTGGTCGCAGATGTGCAGTTGCTCTCGGCATTGGGCAACGACACGCGGTACGAACTGGTGTGTCGTATCGGTGCTGCCGAGAGCGATGTCTGCGTCTGTGATCTCGAATCTGCAGTCGGGATCAGCCAGAGCGCGGTTAGTCAGGCGCTTTCGCGCCTATACTCGGCAGGACTGGTAACCCGTCGGAAGGAGGGGTCCTGGCGGTACTACGGGCTGACCGATGACGCCGAACAGTTGCTGGACACGCTTGACGCTCTCAGAACGAACGATGAGTGAAACACCGACTTCCGAGGATCCCTCACCCGACGGCGACGCCGACGCTCAGCGCCGTCTGGTCCGGGACCGGTATGCCGATATCGCAACCGACGACGGCGGGAATTCCTGCTGTTCTGACACAGCAGGGAACGATGGCGACTGTTGCGATGATTCGACCGGGACAGACAGCGAGCAACTCGGGTACTCCACTGAGGACATCGAGGCTGTCGCTAACGGTGCAGACCTCGGCCTCGGGTGCGGAAATCCCAAGGCCATCGCCGACCTCGAACCCGGCGAGACGGTTCTCGATCTGGGTTCGGGGGCCGGGTTCGACTGCTTCCTCGCCGCTCGTGAAGTCGGTGAGGAGGGCCGGGTCATCGGCGTCGACATGACGCCCGAGATGATCGAAAAGGCCCGCGAAAACGTCGCGAAAAATGACGCGACGAACGTCGAGTTCCGACTCGGGGAGATCGAACACCTGCCTGTAGCCGACGCCTGTGTCGATGTCGTCATCTCGAACTGTGTCATCAACCTCTCGCCGGCGAAAGGCCAGGTCTTCGCTGAAGCGTTTCGGGTGCTCGCCCCCGGTGGGCGACTCGCCGTCTCGGACGTGGTACTGACCGCACCGCTCCCTGACACCGTCCGAGACGACCCGGATTCGCTGGCGGCCTGCGTCGCCGGCGCGTCACCCGTCGCGGAAATCGAGCAACTGCTCGACGACGCCGGGTTCGTCGACGTGCGAGTCGAACCGAAAGACGACAGTGCCGAGTTCATCAGCGAGTGGGACGACCGCCGCGACATGAGCGAGTACGTCGTCAGCGCAACCATCGAGGCGCAGAAACCGAAGATGGAGCGGGACTGATCGTCACGACAGATGGCGGCGCGCGAAGACCGGTCGAGCGACGGGTGGATCAGACGGCCCAACGTACGGATGCTGGTGGTCGCCAGCGCAACTCTGCTGTTATCGGGGTTGCTCTGGTTCAACTACTCGGCGGTGCTGCCGACTGTCGTCGAGGACTGGGGACTGAGCGGGTTTCAGGCCGGCGTCGTCTACGGGGCCTTCCAGGCTGGATACCTTCTCGGTGTGATTCCGTTCGGGATACTCGCTGACCGATATGCCCCCCGGTCAGTGATTGCGGTCGGCGCGACGGTTGCGGCGGTTCCCAGCCTCGCTTTCGGCGTAGTCGCCGACGGAGTTCTTGTCGGGACTATCCTCCGTTTTCTCAGCGGCATCGGCATGGCGGCCGTCTACACCCCAGGCATGCGATTTATCAGCGAGTGGTTCGAGGCGGCCAACCGCGGGACGGCGATGGGCGTTTACGTCGGCACTTTCTCGGTGAGCAGCGGACTCTCCTTCGTGCTGACGTCCTCGATAGCCGCGAGTGCTGACTGGCAAACCGGCATCGTCGTCACGAGCCTGCTTGCGCTCTGTGCTGGTCCGCTGATGTACGCACTGGGCCGCGATAATCCTGACCGGGAGTCGGACGGTGGTGGGCTCGATCTCTCCTTGCTGCGGAACCGGTCGTTCCTCGCCGGCGTTGGGGTCTACAGCGCGCACAACTGGGAGCTGTTCGGGATTCGAAACTGGCTCCCAGCGTTTCTCGTGTCGACGGCGGCCGTCAGTGCGACGGCGACACCGGTCGCTACCGCCGGACTGTTGGCCGGGCTTGTCACGGCTGTCGGCGGCATTGGGAACCTGGTCGGCGGCTGGCTGAGCGACCGCGTCGGTCGCCTCCAGATTATCGCCGTCGCCCTCGCTGTCAGTGGCGCGGTCACCATCTTGCTCGGTGCTCTCGCCTGGGGTTCGCTGGCGGTACTCGCTGCCGTCGTGCTCGGGTACGGAATCGCCCTTACGATGGACAGCGCTCCGACTTCGACGGCAATCACGCTCGTCGTCGACGATGACCAACTCGGAACGGCACTGTCAGTCCAGTCTTTTCTTGGCACGCTCCCCGGACTCGTCTCCCCAGTTCTATTCGGTGCTGCGCTTGATACGGGCGGTTTCGCGCTTGCAATGCCGACTCTCGGCATCGGGGCTCTGCTCGGCGTTGGCGGGGTCTATCTCCTCTGGACGACCGTTAAACCAGGCTTCGGAACGGCAACGCAAGTAGATACCGCAGACTAGCCGCCCGATCGCTCCAGCAATTCGACCAACTCTGTCAGCTTCGGTCTGTTGCTGCACCGGTACCACCTCGCAGAAGAATATAAAAAATATTTCAGTCGAAACACTCGCACTCACGTGCAACCTGTTGGACTGCGATACGAGCGACGTTCGCTCCGTACTCGCCGGTCCGGCGGATGCTGTCGAGTATGAGACCGACGGCGTAGGCCTCGGCGGGGTCGTCGTGGGAGTACAGTTCCCGGTCGAGCGCTCTGAGATCTGTGGTCAACTCGTCGCGTTTGGCAAGCGCCGATTGCGCCCCCTCGATCCCGGTGTCGGTGAGAATTACGTCCGCTGCGGTGTCGACGATCTGTCTGGATGCCGTCGCCAAGGTTTCGATCTGCTCCTCGAAATCCGCTGGAACGGTGACCTCAGGATCGAGGGTGAATCGGGCTATCTTCTCTGCGTGGTCGGCGATGCGCTCGAACTGCCGGCTGACGTAGTAGTACTCGAACAGTTCGTCGCGCGTGTATTCCAGTTTCTCGACTTCTTGGAGGTTCGAAAGCGCGCGCCGGAAGTGCCGAGTCACCATCTCCAGTAGCTTGTCGGCTTCGTTATCGCGGTCGATGACCCGCCGAGCCAGCGTCTCGTCGTCGGTCAGGACCGCAGTTACAGCATCACGGTGCATCCCGAGCATCACGAGGCGTAGCCTGAGGGCGGACTTACGAATATCGACGTTCTCGGCGTCGATGAGGTTTTGCAACCGAATCCTGGTCTCGTTCGCTTCGAGTAACTCGAATCCCGAGAGGGTAGCGACCGTGTCTTCGACGACCTTGCGGTGGTCCGCAGAGTGGCCGGCCTTGTCGACCAGTGTCACCGTATCGTAGCCGACGGCGTGGAGGGCGTGAATCCGCTGTCTGATTGCGTTCTCAGAGTCGGTCGAGACGTCTACGGTCGTTGACAGTGTCTCGGTCGACCGGTCACCCTCCGGCTCGACCAGTAACGACCCGTCGCCGTTCGGATATAGCGAGAGCGACGAGCCAGCGTCGATACCCTGTTCCTCCGCCCACGACTTCGGAAGCGACACTGTGTATGTCGTTCCTCCCGAGAGCTGCACTTTTCGGGTCTCCATACAGAACTGCCGTGGGAGGACACATATTATGGTATATATGAAAGGTCCGGTTCAATATCGAGCAATACGTATCTTTACAGTACCACTCGGGCGGTTACCGTTGACTGTAAGCGCCACTCAAAACGGTATATATCCGTCTGGACAATCTGTGGACCAGTCCTAATACAGGGAGTCGAGACTGTCAGATATGTTCCACCGAACGTGGCAACGCCCGCTCGGTACGGGTGGCCGTGACGCGACGCTCGCCCAGGTGATCGAGGCGATCGAACGGACAACACCGGAGACGAAGGCGGAACTGGCGGGAGCCGTTGGAATCTCCGAACAGTATCTCTCCGAGTTGCTACAGGAACTCAAGGCCGAGGATGTTGTCCGCAAAGGGTACATCGTTGACGACGGCGAACTGTATGCCAGTTCGGGTGAAATATCGAAGCTCCACAGCAACAGGTCCGACGCTGTCGACGGCTTGGCCAACGGAACGACCGGTAATCGTGGGACCGAAGTGATGGCGTTGCTCGAACCGCTGGAATCAGTGACAACGCGCCAGTACGACGCCGCCAGGGCAGCGTTTTTTGGTGAGAATGTCGAACGCTCGGCCCAGACGTTGGAATCGCTGACGAACGAGCGCTACTCGGCGGTGCTCGCGGAACTGAAATCCTACACACTGACAACAGACTGGCCGGGAAACCGCGTCGCTGCGGACCTCTCGACCATTGCGACGAACCTCGAAATCGTCGGGGATCGGGCCTGTTTCATCGCCGACGTTGTCGACGAGGAGGGGACCGACGCGAACGGGATCGTCGGCGAGCGAATGGCCGACATCTTCACGTCCGGCGCACAGATCAACGAGTATTTCTCGCGGATCTTCTTCGACTGCGAACTCGACGTTCATAAGCAACTTCGCGAGCAAGAGGAGAGCGTCCACCGGAATCTAGACGAACTGTTCGAGCTCGTAACGGCCTACGACCCAGAGATGTACGGCTACCTGGTGACGATTACCCGAGCGCTCGAACGGACGATCTACTACTGGGTCGACGCCGCCGAACTGGCGGTGCAACTCCACTCCGGTCTCCGGCCGGATCACACCGAAATATAACGGAATCGCCCTCAGACAGACTGGTTGATTTTTTCTGGAGCGTACCGGTCGAGGAAGGTCTCCAGGTCACGGAACGCGTCGAGTCGGTCAGCCAGCGTTGCGTGATCCCAGTGCCACCACTCGGTGGCCTCGATGCGAGCGGCGACCGCTTCGGGGAACCGCCGCCGGATCGGTTCGGCTGGAACTCCAGCGACGACAGTGTACGGATCGACGTCCTCGGCGACGACGGCACCGGCACCGACGACCGCACCGTTGCCGATGGTGACGCCGGGAAGGACGATCGCCCCGTGGCCGATCCAGACGTCGTGACCGACTTCGACCGGCTGATCGGCCCGCCACTCGAAGATCGACTCGTCGTCATCACCGAGATCGTACGCACCCGCCCGGTAGGTGAAATGGTGGGCAGTCGGGCGATCGATCGGGTGGTTCGTCGGGCCAAGTCTGGCGTCGGCTGCGACGCTGCCGAACTTCCCGATGGTTGTGTAATCGAGCTGTACACGTTCCATCAGGTAGGTGTAATCGCCGATCGTGGATTCGTGGAGCCGCGCGTGTTGGTGAAGTTCTGTCCACGCGCCGAGTTCGCTCTCGGTGATCGAGACAGGGTCGTGCAGCGTGGGGTCCGGACCGAGACCGTGCGTCCGGTCCGGCCCGTACGCTTCGTAGTAGGTCATCGGCCCCGTCGACCCATCGTCGAGGAGAGAATGTTTTTCGGCACGTTAGCCATCGTTTCGAGGATGCCGGTTTTTTCGACGGTATCGTCCTCGCGCAGTGCCGACCGCACTCGCTGGCTGATCAGTTCGACCGAGCCAGCCAGCAGGAAGATCAGAATAATGCAGGCCATCATTTCGGTGTAATTGAACGTCTGGCGCTGGACGTACAGTTCCAGACCGAGCCCGCCGGCACCGATGATGCCCAGCCCGATCGCCGCCCGGACGTTGTGTTCGAGGTCGAAGGCGATCCAGGCGATAAACTGCCGGAACACCTGACTCAGCATGCCGAAGGAGACGATCTGCGACCGGCTCGCCCCGGTCGAGCGGATTCCCTCGATCGGCCCGTCTTCGATCTCTTCGAGTTCGTCGGTAAACAGTCGTCCGAGATACCCCGTAGTGTCGACCATGATCGCCAGCGCACCGGTGAACGGCGTGACACCGGCCAGCGGGATGAGGATGAGAAACCAGACCAGTCCCGGAATCGCACGGATCAGGCTCATCGTCCCGCGGAAGATGAAGTTGAACGGGTACGGGATGACACGCTCGCTCGACATCACGCCGAAAAACAGCGCCAACGGCAGTCCGAGCACCGTTCCGGCGAAGGCGACGGCCATCGTCACGAACATCGCGCCCCAGACGATCTGCCCGCCCTCGATGGAGAGAATCAGATTCTCCTCGATGATGAAACTCGCGTACGCCCCCAGGTCGATGAACGGAATCCCGAAGTACGTCGTCGGCGGGAAGTAGCCAGCGAGCGCTTCACGGAACTGACCGAACTGGCCGACTAGCTCGGCGAGATTGAACTCGATGACCAACAGGCTGGCGTAAAAGAGCAGGTACGTCCCGATGAGCCCGGCAAGTACCCAGACTCGTCGCCGCGTCTTGCGGCGTTTCATATCCTGGAGCTTCTGCTCGGCCGGGGAGTCCCCGATCTCGCCGTAACCGAAATACGTCGCAAGAGAGCCGTCTTTCGAGGGTGGCGTGCTCATACTTCGACCTCCTGGGTCTCTTCGACCGAGGTGCTCTCGATCTCCTCGATGATTTCCTCGGCGCTTTCCTTCTGATCGGCGAGTCCGACCGTTTCGACGCTCCCGTACAGATCGTCGATCAGTTCCGGCGTGAGCTCATCACGGCCGACGTCGAACAACTTCTGACCGTCTCGCAGCCCGATGAACCGGTCGCCGAAGTGGGCGGCGATATTCACTTGATGGAGGCTGACCAGGGCAGTCACGTCGTGTTCCTCGGCGGCCTTGCGGAGATAGCCCATCACCGTCTCGGCGCTCGAAGGGTCCAGACTGGCGACGGGTTCGTCCGCCAGCAACAGCCGTGGATCCTGCACGAGTGCTCTGGCGATGCCGACCCGTTGCTGTTGGCCGCCGGACATCTGTGAGACGCGCTGGTGACTTTCGTCGAGGAGGCCGACTGTCTCGAGCGCCTCTAGCGCGCGCAGTTTGTCTTCCTGGGACTGCCACTGCAGCCAACTCCGGAGCATCGAGACCCGGTTGAGTGACCCCGTCAGGGAGTTGAGATAGGCCGACACACCGTCGACGAGGTTGTGCTGCTGGAAGATCATCCCCACGTCCGTCCGGGAGCCAGTGACCGCTTCGCCGTCGAGGGCAATTGTTCCGCTCGTCGGCTCGGTCAGTCCGTTGACACACCGCAGCAGCGTCGACTTGCCCGCGCCGGATTCACCTAACAGGACGGCGAACTCATCTTCGATCTCGAAGGACACGCTGTCGAGGGCAGTCACGTCTCCGTACTGCTTCGACAGGTCGTCAACAGTAAGTGTACTCATTATGATATCCTCAGAGTAGTTACGACGAGGGATCGATGCCGACGGCGTTCATGCGCTTGATAACCGGCTCGTAATCATCGATTGAGGTGTCACTCAGCGTCGTGAACGGGAGCTCTTCTTCGTTGTAATCGTCGGGGTAGTGCTGTTCGATCTTTTCTTGCGTCGAGTTGCGGAGTACTTCCCCGACCTCTTCTTTCACGTCCGACTCCCATGTCTTGCGGGCGTACATCGGCTGTTTCGGGATGGGGAACGACCACCATATCGGTTTGAATTTCGGCGATTCGGTGTCTATCGTATCCAGGAAGGAGCTTTTCTCTTTGACGCGGTCTGGTAACTCGGTATCTTCCGGAATGTGAGGGATGCCGTTGCCACCCCAGGTGGTCGCGCCGTCGGCCTCCCCCTCTCCGAGTCGCTGCAGCGCCTGATCATGGTCAGTCCAGCTGCCCTCGAAATCATTTGGCTGTTCCTTCGGTGCACCACCGATGTCGAGCCCGGCCTCTTGCAGCGTGTACAGTGCGAAAATAGAGCCACTGGTCGAGAGGCGGTCGGCGAAAGCCCAGGTCTTCCCTTCGACGTCGGTTCGTTCGTCGATCTCGGAATCCGGCTGGACGAGCATCATCGAGAAATAAAACGCCGAGCCGCCGGTTACGGTCGTCCCGTAGATATCCATGAGCTCTGGCTTCGAGAGAACGGTCACGTCGTCCATTCCGATCTCGGCCTGCTCGCTTTCGAGTGCGGGGCGAATCGCCGAGTAGTCCGTCGGAACCTGCATCTCGAACTCGGCACCGTCGATTTCGGCGTTGAGGAGGTTCTGGACGGGTTTATATCGTCGTCGAGCATCGGCCGGTGTGCCCGGTGTCAGTAGCATCGTCACGGTGTTTTCGTCACTGGTTCCTCCCCCGAGAACGCCGCCACAGCCTGCGAGGCCGACACTGAGCGCAGCTCCGACACTCCCGGCGATGAACTTCCGTCGCCCGACCGAGTTTTTTTCGCGGCTGTTGTTCGGTGTCGATACCCCGGATCGATCCTCGTTCTGTTTGGTAGGCATCACCTGAGTGCTGCCGAAGAGACCCAATAACGATTAGCTGTCTAGTGTCCGAAGCGTCTGTCTCCAGCATCGAGAGCGACGGGTCGACACCACGACGAGATTTGTCAGTCTGTACTCGTCCGTACCTTCTTTTTTCGGCCGGGGAACGAACCCCCACGACGCGCAAGCAATCGAGAGTACCGAGAGAACTGTTATGCAGACGTTGGGATGTGTTTCGGCTGACTGTATGGTTGATCCACACGACAGATCCGACCGGTTCGAGTTGATCGCCGCCTGCGAGGAGGCGACACTCGCCGGGTTCGCAAACGACGTGCTCGAAGACGATCCACCGCTGTCGGTCCGCCAGGAGCCCCGGCCACAGCTTTTGATGCAACGGGTCCGGGAACCAGTTCAGCGCCGACCGTTCAATCTCGGTGAGGTACTTGTGACGCCCGCAGAGGTAGAACTCGACGGTGCACGCGGGTTCGCTATGCTGCCGGGCAAGGCCGAACGCGGTGCGCTCTCGGGAGCGATCGTCGACGCCGCCGTCGCGGGGGAACACGAGGAAATGCCAGCAATCATCGCCGGTCTAGAGAAGGTGGCCGACAGACGCCGCGCGCAACGACGGACGGAGTGGGCCGAGAGCAAACACACCACCGTCGAGTTCCAGACAATGGAGGACCAGCAGTGAGAGCGCTCGGTATCGATCCGGTTCACGACACCCGACAAACGTTCGACGGCCTCCTGTCGGCGATGAGCCGACCAGGGACTGTCCACACCGTCGCAACACCTGCCGACCACGCTGTCGTAACGACGCTCGTCGATCACGAGGTAACTCTGGCGACTGACGACGGCAGTCTCCGGGGGGCGCTTTCCGATCAGGGCCGACTCGATACCGCGCCCCGGGATGAAGCAGATATCGTCCACGCACGCGAGCACGCGGGCTGGGACATCCGGGAGTGCAAGCGCGGCTCGCTGGTCGAGCCCAGCGACGGGGCGACCGTCGTCTATCGTGTCGACACACTCGACGATGACGCGACAGGAGCCACAGTGACGCTTTCCGGTCCTGGTGTCGATGGCACCGCGGCGCTGTCAGTCGGGCTGCCGGAATCTGAACTGTCCGCCATCGCGACGGCACAGGCGGACTACCCGCGCGGTGTCGATGTGATTTTCACCACAGCGGACCGTGTGGCCGCTCTCCCGCGCTCGGTCCAACTGGAGGTGGCCTGAATGGGGTACGTCGCGGTTACCGCCGGGGAAGAGATTATCGAACGCGCCGAGCAACTGTTCGAGAAACAGCGAGTCAACGAGGACGAAGAACTGGCCGTCGATCAGATCGAAGGCCAGCTCGGCCGTCTCACCGGACAGGCGATGAGCGAGGGGGGACTCTACGCCCCTCGACTGGCCGCACTCGCGGTCAAGCAGGCTCAGGGAGACACCGTCGAAGCGGCCTTCCTGCTCAGAGCGTATCGCTCGACGCTAGAGCGGTACGACGAGACGGCCACGGTCGAGCCGAGTGAGATGATCGCCAGCCGACGCGTCTCGCCAGCCTTCAAGGACGTCCCCGGCGGGCAGATCCTCGGCGCGACGAAAGATTACACCCAGCGACTGCTGGATTTCGACCTCCTCGACGGGCACACCTCGGACCCAACCGCCGACTGGGACCTCGACGACGAGGGTGACCCAGAAGCGTTGACCAACGTGACGGAACTGCTCCGGGAGGAGGGGCTGTTGCACGAGCCGGACGAAACAACCGTCGACGAACCCACCGACACCACCCGTGAGTCGGTGACACATCCCCCCGCCCGCGATGCGGTGCTGCAGGAACTGGCCCGCGGTGAGACGGGTGCAGTGACCGCCCTGGGCTACTCCGCACTGCGGGGCTACGGCCAGGTCCACCCGACGCTCGCGGAGGTCAGGGTCGGACGTCTGCCGGTCTGGATCGACCACCCCTACACCGACGAGGAAGTGACAGTCACCCACACTGCGGTCACCGAGTCCGAAGCCGTCGTCCCCGTGTACGAGAAACGAACGGAACCGCAGTTCGCCTTCGGCTACGGCCTGACCTTCGGCCGCAACGAACGCAAGGCCATCGGGATGACCGTCCTCGACGCCTCGATCCAGCTCGACAGCGAGGATGAGCCGGCCGAAAACCCCGAGTTCGTCCTCGATACGATCGACGGGATGGACTCGTTCGGGTTTATCGAGCACCTCAAACTGCCACACTACGTCACCTTCCAGTCGATTCTGGATCGCATCCGCTCGATCAGGGAACGCCACGGGGCGACCGAGGACAGCGATGTCGCATCTACCAAACAGCCCGCCGAGCCGACAGCCACAGGAGCCAGTGACGATGACTGACCACACCACGACTGAGAACGTATCGTCCGGCGATCAATCGTTCGACGACACACCCCATGACGGAGGAACGGCCCTCCCGACCGACTCCGTCGACGCCGCTCTCGAATCGCTCACCGACGACGGTCTGACGGGGTACAACTACGCGTACTTAGACGAACACACCAAACGCGAGGTTCGGCGCTCGATGCTGAAAGCCGTCGCCATCCCAGGTCACCAGGTCCCGTACGCCTCCCGACCGATGCCGCTGGCCCGGGGCTGGGGGACCGGCGGCATCCAGGCCTCGCTGTCGCTGCTCGGTCCCGACGACCGGTTCAAAGTGATCGATCAGGGGGCCGACGAGAGCGTCAACGCTGCCAATATCCGCCGGCTGGCGGAGACCACCGCAGAGGTGACGACGACGACCGACACGACCGACGCCGATCTGATCCAGAGCCGCCACCGCATCCCCGAAGAGGTGCTGACAGCGGAGCAGCGACTCGTCTTGCAGGTGCCGATCACCGACGCGCTCCGAAAGGTCGACCCCTCGGACGCCGCTAACCGCAGGCGACACGCCCACAAGAACTACGGGAAAATGTGGGTCCACCTCTACGAGAACGTCGTCGAGTACGGCGAGATCAACATCGCCTCCCGGTACCCGACGATGGTCGCCGGCCGCTACCTGATGGACCCGTCGCCGATCCCGCGGTGGGACGTGCCGAAACTCGACGACGCCGACCATCTCACCGTTCTGGCCGCTGGCCGCGAGGCTCGTATCTACGCCGTTCCGCCTCACACCGCAGTCGAACCGCTGGCCTTCGAGGATCGGGAGTTCACCGTCGAACGGTTCCCCGAGCAGGCCTGTCACGCCTGCGGCTCGACCGACACCTACCTCGTCGAGGTTTCCGAGGAATCAGCCGATGCAGACGGCTTCGAGACGCGCTACGCCTGCAACGATTCGAGCTTCTGTCAAAAGCGGCGCGAGAACCCGGACCTCCCGAAAGATCACCACCTCGACCGCGAGGGGGTCGACTGGGGGCCGGAGACGCCGGATGGCGAACCGACGACAGAACAGGGAGGTGTCGAGGAATGACCCTGCTCGAAGCCGAAGATCTGCAGACACGGTACGGGCCGGGCTGTCCACGCTGTGTGGAGTCGACCGGCGACCACGCGGGGACCAACCAGTGCCCACACTGCGGCACTGTCGTCGCCTGTGCCGAGGCCGACCTCAGCGTCGAAGCGGGAGAGGTGCTCGGGATTGTCGGCGAGTCCGGTTCCGGCAAGTCCAGTCTCGCGGAACTGCTGGCCCTGGAGCGCGACGAGGACGCCACGACCGCCGGCGAGGTGCGCTACACGGGTCACGACGGCAATCTGCTCGACGTCGACTACGAGACCCGGCATGCGCTCCGCACCGGCGAGATTGCGCTCGTCCACCAGCATATCCGCGACGGGCTGAACCTGGAGTTCACCGGTGGCGGCAACGTCGCGGAGAAGTTGCTCTCGGCCGGCCATCGATCCTACGAGAATGTCCGCGAACGCGTCCGGACGCTCTTCGAGGCGACGGAGATCCCGCTGGCCCGGATGGACGATCCCACCAGTACCTACTCCGGCGGGATGCAGCGCCGGGTTCAGATCGCCCGCGCGCTGGCGACCGACCCTGACCTGATCGTGTTGGACGAGCCGACCACCGGCCTCGACGTGAGCGTCCAGGCCCGCGTGCTGGATATGTTCCGACGCGTCCAGCGCGAGGAGGGCGTCGCCGCCATCGTGGTCTCACACGATCTGAGCGTCGTGCGTCTGCTTGCCGACCGGACGCTCGTCATGCGTCACGGTCGCATCGTCGAGTCCGGCCTCACCGACCGCGTCATGGAAGACCCGCACCACGAATACACGCAGACACTCATCAATTCAGTCATATGACAGTCCTGGCCGTCGACAGTCTCTCGAAGACCTTCGACATGCACGTGCTCGGCGACACGAAAGTCGTCGGGCTCGATGACGTATCGTTCGACGTCCGCGACGGCGAGTTCCTCGCGGTCGTCGGAGAGTCCGGTAGCGGCAAGTCCTCACTGCTGAAATGCCTGTACCGAACCTACGACCCGACCGCAGGTGAGGTCGTCTACCACGGCCCCGACGGCGACGTGGATCTGGCCGCCTGTCCCGACCGAACGGTCATCGACCTGCGTGGTACTACTATCGGCTACACCTCGCAGTTTCTCGACGAGATTCCCC
This sequence comes from Salinibaculum salinum, assembly GCF_037645885.1. NCBI lineage: Archaea > Methanobacteriati > Methanobacteriota > Halobacteria > Halobacteriales > Haloarculaceae > Salinibaculum > Salinibaculum salinum. The sequence continues at coordinate 57,600 of NZ_JBBENW010000019.1, forward strand.
GCGTCCCGGCGGTCGACGTTGTTGCTCGGCCACTGGTCGAACAGGGGGCTGATCGCGAGGAAGCACGCGACCATGCCCGCGAGTTGCTGGCCGCGCTGTCGGTACCCGAACAGCTATGGGAGGCGTATCCCGCGACGTTTTCTGGCGGCGAACGTCAACGGGTCAATCTCGCACAGGCGCTCGCACCCAAACCGGAACTGCTGTTGCTGGACGAACCGACCAGCGCGCTCGACCCCGAGACTCGGCAGGCAGCCATCGACCTCCTCTCGACGTATCTCGGTTCGGAGACGACTGTTGTCGGCGTCTTCCACAACACCGACGTTGTCGAGGCCGTCGCCGACCGGGTCCTTGTCCTCGACGAGGGGGGCCTCCAGCGTGTCGTCCCGATCGAGTCCTACAACGAGGAGGTGATGCTCGGATGAGTTCGACCGCACAGACGGCCGAGGAGAGCGTGGCCGTTGTCGGTGGCCGCGTCGTCACACCCGACGCTGTGATCGACGGTGGCGTCCGAGTCGAGGGCGAGCGGGTCGTCGAAATCGGGGACATCGACGGCGACGCCGACACCGTGATCGACGCCGACGGCCGGCTGGTCCTGCCGGGTCTTATCGACATCCACGGAGACGATATCGAGAATCACCTCCATCCCCGCTCCGGGGCGCGAATGGCGCTGCCGATGGCGCTGGCCTCGGCCGACCGGGCGAACGTCGCGGCCGGAATCACGACGAAGTTCCACGCCATCTCCTTCGAGCTCGACGAGGAGGCCGGCCGGTCGCCGGAACTCGCAGCGACGCTGACGGCGGCGATCACCGCCGCCGACGACCTCCTCGTGGACCACCGCCTGCACGCCCGCTGTGAAGTTACCCAGAGACGCTGCGTCGACGCGGTTCTCGAAGTCGTCGAGAACGGCGACGCCGACCTCGTCTCGGTGATGAGCCACATCCCCGGCAAGGGCCAGTTCCGCGATGTCGAGGCGTTCAAACAGTACTACGAGAACGCCAGCGAACACTCGGCCGAGGAAGCAGAGGAGATGATCGAAGAGCGGACTAGCATCTCGATGGCGACGCTGCGCGAGCGCGTCGACGAGATTGTCGAGGCCGCCCACGAGGCCGGCGCAGTGACGGCCTCGCACGACGACGAGAATCCCGCGGAAGTCGAGCGGTTAGCCGACGCCGGTGTGGATATCACGGAGTACCCCATCACGCTAGAGACCGCCGAACGCGCCGCTCAACTCGGCATGACAACCGCGATGGGCGCGCCAAATCTCGTTCGCGGGGAGAGCCAGTGGGGCAACCTCTCGACGGCCGAGGCCATCGAGGCCGGCGTCGTCGACACCCTCGTCGCCGACTACCACCCGCCGTCGCTGCTGGCGGGGGCGTTCGTCGACACCGGCGAACCCCTCTCGGAACGCGTCAAGCGCGTCAGTGCCAACCCAGCTGACGCACTCGGGTTCGACGACCGCGGTCGGGTTGAAGTCGGGAGACGGGCCGACCTGCTCGTCGTCGACCGTGAACCGACGCCGACGGTTGCCCGCGCGCTGGTTGCAGGCGAGCCGGTTTACCGCGCCAGCCGAGGTGACCGATGATGCCGAGCGTCGGCGCGGCGATGGACATCCGCTTTGGCGCGACTGTCGAGGAGTTCATGCAGTATGTCACCGACCTCGGACTGGACCACGTCGAGTTCAAACGCGAATACCTCGCTGGCCACCCGAACACCCCCTCACCCACCGACGTTCGAGACCTGGCTGACCGGTACGGCGTCACCCTCACCTACCACGCGCCGTTCCGAGACTGGAACATCGGTAGCTACGACGAAACAGTCCGGAACGGCTCCGTCGACCGCGTCAAGCGAACACTCGACGACGCCGCCGACGCCGGTGCCGAGGCGGTCGTCGTCCACGGCGGCTCGGTTCCGAGACGCTACCCAACGTGGGTCCGTGACAGCTCGAAGGAGGCCGCGCTTCGCTCGCTCGCCGAGTGTGCCGAGTACGCACAACTTGTTGGCGTGCCGCTCTGTTTAGAGAACCAGCCGATCGACGAACAGAAGCAGCGGTACACCACGACACCGACTGATCTCGCAGCGATGCTCGAAACCGTCGACGTGACCCCTGAGTACCTCGGAGTGACCCTGGACGTGGGTCACGCGAAGGTCAACGGCGAGGACTGGCGCGATTTCGTCGAGGAGTTTGGCCACAGAATCCAAGTCTGCCACCTGCACGACAACGATGGCGCTGCCGACCAGCACAGGCCGCTGCCGGACTACGATTCATTCGTGGAGGCAATCCCCGCGGAGCGGTTCGTCTTCGAGATGAAATCTCTCGGGGACCTGGCGACGAGTGTCGGCACCGAAATCTCACCGCCCAAAACGGAGCTGACAGCACATGAGTGAGGAATTGGCAGACGATTACGACGCCGTCATCTTCGACAACGACGGCGTGCTGGTCGAACCGACCGAGCAGGACGTGATCGTCGATGGGGTTCGACGTGCGTTTGAATCCTTCGGGGTCGAAATCGACCGGTCCGTTGCACGGCAGACCGTCGAAGACAGCACAGTCCCGACCGAAACGGCCCGGGAGCACGGACTCGATCCAGAGGCGCTCTGGCACTACCGCGAGTTGACCGTCGCTCTCGCCCAGCAGACGCACGTCCGCGACGGCGGGAAACAGGTCTACGACGACATCGCGGCGCTCGAACACCTCGCAGTGCCCCTCGGCGTCGTCAGCAACAATCAACACGCGACGATCGAGTTTCTGCTCGTCCATCACGAGCTAGAGTATTTCGAGACTGCATACGGCAGGCAGCCGACGCTTGCGGGCGCGGCCAACCGCAAACCCGAGCCGTACTACATCGAACGTGCATTGGCAGACCTGGATGCGAGTGATGCGCTGTACGTCGGCGACTCCGAGACGGACGTGCTCGCAGCCCACAACGCCGGTCTCGACTCGGTCTTTCTCCGCCGAGAACACTGCGCAGATGCGACGCTGTCGGTTGAACCGACGGCAGAGGTACACGACCTCAGATCGCTCGTGGAAAGACTGACCGAGCAACACTGACGGAGAGAGTCGTGCTATCAACCACCAATGTTCGATCAAGTACGGACTCTACGGACGGTAGGTTCATGCTGAGACTGTTCCGGGTAGGCGTATGAACCGACGAACAGTACTCAGGACGCTCGCTGGGGGCGGTGTGCTATCACTTGCCGGTTGTTCTGGGTCCAGAGTCGACGGTGAGGTGGGCTCCAACGACACACCGCTCACGTTCTCACACGACTACGAAACACAGGGAACGCTTTCGGGGACCCGAATCGTTGTCGATGTGACAGCAACGAACGAAGGGAGCGAGCCAATCACACCGGACGCCCCGGTCCCAGAAGTCGTTTGTCTGTTCTCGGATAGCGCCGGCGAGACACTCTATCAATCAGGTCGCGAAGTAATGAACCAGGTAGGTGTCGGGGAGTCGATCGATATGGAATTTAAACTCGCAGTCGACGTTGACGACGTAGCCCGCTACACGCTCGAAAGTGAGTGGGTTACCGAATGAATCGACACCCCTTATTTAAGTGCGCAACGGTTACTATATAGCCGGCGCTGGGATATCGAGAACCAGTACAAGTCGTTGAAATCCGTCCTACTGGAAAGCTCCTCGAAAGACTACGAGTTCGGTTGTTCAGTTTCAGGTTCACGGCGGTGCTCTACAATCTCTGGCGACTCACCGACGTTCTGGTGAAAGCGGGACTTGGTCGTGAGATTCGCACACCGCCAGTCGGTACAGCTAAGACGTTCGTCAGAGCGGTTGGTCACTCTCTTCGCGATGTCGACTGACGCCAGAATCAAGGCTCGGATTGCCCTTGGTGAGCCACAGCACTGGGGGTATTCGGCTATCTCTGTGGTATTTTCCATGGACTACGGAGCGGGTCCTGGTCAGGACAGAGAGTATACACTAGTCTCGGTTGAAAATCATTCAGATTTCGTTGACTTATCTGATTCCTCGTTTGTAGCCGCTCTAAATCCCGAGAACGTGGAAGGTGAGACCGACTTCTCAGTGTATAGTCAGTACGCTTGACCGAATCAGTTGTGTGATGAATTGTCTTTTCTGGGCAAAAGCGTAGCTACAGCCACGTGATTGAGAAGCCGGGATAATACTTGATGAGTGGCGTATGATGAAATTTGGGGTCGGATAATAACAGTCCTTATCTGCTAACCAGCACGAAGTAATATTGTGATGAATGTACAAAATAGATCAGCGAGCCGGATAGGGTCACTCAGCCAACTCCAGTGGCTGGCAGTCGCGTTAGTCGTCGTCACTGGGATTCTCCACGTGTATGCTGGTGTCGTTGAGGGACGAATCCCCGTTGCACTCGCGGGCGTCGGCTACGCCGGTGCACTTGTGCTCTTTTTCCTCGACTACCGGCGACGGCTGCTTTACCTGATCGGGATTCCGTATACGGCCGTCCAAATTCCAATCTGGCTCGTAGTCAAGTCGGAGTACGGGGTAGTCGACTACGTCGACAAGGCGGTTCAGGTCGTGTTGATACTCGTGTTGATATATCTCTATCTGAACACGCCGTCCGAGTCGGCCGGAGACACGGCAACAGCAGCGGACTGAGCAACCCGATTCGCGGGATGTCTACGCGCTCAGTTATCCCGAATCACCATAATTTTCACCCGATTCACGCCGTCGAAGTCACGAAGCCGGTAAGTTAATTCCCGAACGCGTTCGCTGGTCCCCTGGCAGAACAAGGACTCGAGACACCACTCCCCCTGGTGCGTGTGACTCGTGTTGAGAATTACGTCCTGATAGTCGTGTTGGATACCGTGGAGTTCCCCGATCACCTCGTGATGGCGGTAGTCGAAGGCGACGAGCGCGATAACGTTCTCGCTGAGATCTTCGAGTCGAGAATGCGACTCGATGTACTCCTGCATGGCCTCACGAACCGCTCGTGACCGATTGTCGAGTCCCTCGTCTTGCCAGACCTGATCGAACTCCTCTATGACCGCATCTGGGATGTTGAAACTCGTTCGCATCGAGTGCTGTTTGGGGTGCTCGTACAAGAGTTCCGAGTATTCTCTCCGCGAGTCGACAGTAAAAGTCGCTATCCCTCGATGGGTGCCTCCCAGAGCAAGATCCCAGCCGAGCTAACGACGAGGACGACACCAGCCACAGCGAGTGCGAACAGGGGGGAGACGACGTCGGAGATCACGCCACTCCCCAGTTGGAACGGAACGACGGCGAGTCCGCTGACCATCGCCATCGCACTCAGCACAGTCGCACGCCCCATCGTCTCGATGCGGTCGTTGATGTACTGACTGGCGAACGACCGTGTCACGTCGGAGAGTCCGCGGATCAGCAGGAACGTCGGCAGGGCAAGAACGGGGACGAAATACATTCCCACCAGCGCACCGCCCACGACGAAGGGCAGCCACAGAAACCACGTCCGCAGTCCCAGACGGTCACGAATCGCTCCGGTGTAGTAGCTCAGTCCGGCACCGAAGAGACTGTACGCCGCGTAGAACCACCCGAGCAGTGATCTTACCTGCGACTGCGAGACACCGAAGTCGAGGACGACCGTCTCGAAGATCGGCTGGAGGAACACGAACACCAGATACGTCACCGCTGCGTAGAGAACGTAATAATAGAGCACGAACGCCCGTATATTCCGCTGTGAAATGGTCTGTTGGACGATCGAAAGTGTGCGACGAAAGCTCAATTCCGTGGTATCGGTTCGTTCGTAGGTCTCGGGCTCGTCTATCGTCAGGAGAACGACCACGCCGACTGCCGTGACCGCGGCAGCGACGAACCAGGGATACGACAGGTCGATACTTCCAAGATACCCTCCGATAATAGCCGCTCCAGCACCGATCGCCAGTGCGACGGATTCGCCACGTCCACGGACGTGCGCGAACTGGTCTTCGGAGAGGTCGTCGGTGAGCGTATCGTACAGCCAGGCATCTTCGCTTCCCGAGCGGAAGTTGTAGCCCATCGACCAGCAGACGTACAACGCCGCGAGCGCCCAGAACGAACTGGACACTCCGATGCCAAGCAGTGTGAGTGAAATGAGCGCGGTTCCGGTTAGAAGGCTGTTACGCCGACCGACACGGTCACCGATGTACCCCGTCGGAATTTCACCCAGCAGCGTCGTCAGATTGTATATCGCTTCGAGGATGGCGATTTGCGTGAAGTTGAGCCCCTGGGCGAGAAAGAAGAGATACATGATCGGGCGGTAAAACTCGACGGCCTTGGTCGATTTGTAGAGATAGTACTTCAGAACACTCGCCGGAGGTAGATCAGACAAACTCCAGAATGGAACCATATTGACGATGGCTATTCTGGCGAAATGGATGTTTTGTTATGATTTGTTTGGAATCTCGTAATACGGCTACTCCGAACAATTAGCGCTGTTATTCAGCGCCCGACCGTATGATTGGTAGTGCAACAAGAATACCCGTTTACTGAGCGGTCTGAGACAGTTTCCGCTGAACGACTCAGTCGAATGTGCCTACCATAGACGCTCTATACCCCGATTTTAATTCAGCCACCCTCGATTGCACTCGCTTCAGTTCTGGAAGTTCCCACCCCAAGAGCGTCCGAAGTCATGTACTAACGTTCAGCAGCTGTATTCCGGCAGCCGGAGGAGCGTGATCAGTCACAGGTGCCGGCTTTGACCCTACAACGGCAGTCTAACCGGTATCAATCCTCGTCCATTGCTTGATTGGCGCTGCCGGTCGGACCGACGGAAAAGACGAACTCGTGTTCGGCTTCGGTCTCGAAGCGGTCGAGAATATCACGGAGCGGCTGGGCGTACCGTTGCAAGTCGTTGGCTCGCTCGGACACCTCGTTCAGTTCTGCAGCCTGCTCTTCGGCCGCTGCGCTCACGTTGTCCGTCTCCGACTGCGTCTCTTCGCTCAGCTCTGCGATCTCGTTTATTTCACCCGCGATATCCTGAATACTGTCGAGTTCGTCACCGAGATCGGTTTCAGGATGCTGGTCAGCGAACCGTTCGAGTTCGCCGGCGATATCGTCCATCGTTTCGGAGATCGTCTGAAGCCGTTCTTTCTGGTCTTCGGCATCGACTGCGATTTTCTGGATGGATTCGGCGACCTGTTCACTCGCTTTTCGGACCGTCGTGGCGCTCTGTTCGACTTCTGCGCCGGCTGTTTCGACTTCGTCGACGTAGGATTTGAGCTGGCCGGTCGTCTTTTCGAGTTCCTCGATCATGTCGTTGAACTCGCTGGCGATGCGGTCCATCGACTCGTTTTCGCCGTCCTGTGACATCCGCTGGGTGAGGTCACCCGCCGCACACTCCTGCATAATCTCGGAGTACTCCTCGGCCTTCTCCTGGAGGTAGTTGCTCATCTCAAGTGCCTCTGCACGGGAAACCTCGGCCTCCTTTCTGGCTCGCTCGGCCTCGTTGATCTGCTCTTTGAGCGAATCACGCATCTCCGCGAACCCATCGTAGAGCCGCCCGATATTGTCGATTCGCGAGGTGTAGAACGTCGTTTCGAGGTCGCCTTCACGCATCCGCTCGGTCTTTCTGGTCAGGCGGTCGATAGCCGTCGATGTGCTGTATCCGAGCGCGGTTCCGGTGATTCCGATGAGCAAGACCGCGCCGATCGTTGCGAACAGCCCCCAGTTCGAGATTGCCTGAACGAACCCGAACACGCTACTACGTGGGGCTTGCGTGACAACGACCCAGTCGGTGCCCTCGACGGGCGCGTACCCGACGGTGTACGCCTCATCGATGACCTCCGGGTCTGCGTCCATCTGCGGGATGACTCCCGACGCGTTATTTGTATCTCTGAGTGCAGTTGCCCGTTGAATCGGTTCGCGTGATTCGTCGTTGGTCGAATACGGCTGTAGCGTCTGGCTCGGATCGTCGCTGACCATGACCATGTACGACGATTCGTCGACGACTTCAGACGTCTGTGGCCCAGTCGACCCCAAACTCGACCGGACTTCGTCGATAGACACTTCGACGAAGAGGTACCGGGTCTGGTCGAGACCGGTGTTCGTCTTACTCACGAAGCCGACGACCTGTTCCCCGTCGACCTCGTACGTATCGCTCAGATAGACGCCGCTCGCGTCGAGTGAATCGAGTCGATTCTGGTCCGTCTCAAAAAATCCCCGTGGGCCGTTTGTCGTCAACCGCTCACCGGACTGGAGTGCCGTGCTTGCAGTAACTGACGGCCCCTCGGTCTCGTTGTCGATGAGGTGCATTGCGACGATCTCCTCGCGTTCGGTCTCAATGGATGTCAGAGAGGTCGTCAGACCAGCTGTATCAGACCCAGACCAGTCTCGTTCGGTCGAGTACAGTTGCGTCATCAGCCGCTTGTTCTGTACCCACTCCTCGACGGTGTTCGCCTGCTGTGCTGCGCTGTTTTCGAACTGCTGTTCGGTTCTGTCTTCGGTCTGTTGTGAAATCGTATCGGTCGCTGCGAGCCCGATGCCACCGATCGAGATGGCCATTATCATCAAGACCAGCCCGAACTTGACCGCGAAGCTCTTCCGAACTGTCCGCGGGGTAACTGTCTGCAAAGCCCGAATTGCAACGTTTGGCTCCTCCGTCTCGGATTCGTCACCGCTCATCGGTCACCACCCGTGCTGGCTGACGAGAGATTGTCTCTCCCCACCGTTCCGATACTTGTCCCACAGCCGTACACCCACTGACTGGACGTGCCCCAGTTTCCCCATCCAGTTGGATTATTACCAATTACATTCGCTTTCCTGCGACCCATAGCATGGTTTGCTATGGTTTATCACATAAGTTTTTGGAGTGGGGCCGGGCACGTACCGGCTGGCCGACAACATTCATCAGTGGGACCGGTGTACCTCTGTGCATGACTCACACCAGACCGACGGGTGACGACCGGTGACGCGGAACGCGAAGATAGTCTGTACGCTCGGCCCCGCATCCGGGGACAGAGAGACGATTTCGGCGCTCGCAAACGCCGGAATGTCTGTCGCGCGTCTCAACGCAAGCCACGGAACCACTGCCCAACGGCGTGACCTCATCGAACTGGTCAGATCGGTCGACGAACGGACGGACCAGCCGGTTGCAACGCTGCTTGACCTTTCCGGGCCGGAGGTACGCACAGCCACTCTCGACTCGCCGCTCTCGCTTGCTGACGGAGACAGCGTCGAGTTCGTCGAGGGAGAGAAGGCAACTCCCGACCGAATCGGGCTCTCGAGACCCATCGACAAAGCCGATGTCGACGACATCGTCTTGCTGGACGACGGTCACATCGAGGCGACGATTACGGCTGTGGAGGACGGCGTCGTGACTGCGCGGGTCGACTCCGGTGGCGAACTGAAGAGTCGAGCCGGAGTCAACGTCCCCGGCGTCGACCTCGACTTGCCGACGATTACCGAGGCGGATCATCAGGAGCTAGACCTCGCGGCAGAGGCGAACGTCGATTTCGTCGCGGCGAGTTTCGTCCGCTCGGCCGACGACATTTACGAGATTAGTGGCGAGCTCGAAGCCCGGGATGCCGATATTCCGCTCATCGCGAAAATCGAGCGCGCAGATGCTGTCGACAACATCGAGGGCATCATCGATGCCGCCTACGGCGTGATGGTCGCCCGCGGCGATCTCGGCGTCGAATGTCCGCTCGAAGACGTCCCGATCATCCAGAAGCGTATCGTTCGGCAATGCCACCGCGCGGGCGTGCCGGTCATCACAGCGACGGAGATGCTCGAGTCGATGATTCACAGCCGTCGCCCGACCCGCGCCGAGGCCTCGGACGTGGCAAATGCCGTCCTCGACGGCACCGACGCGGTCATGCTGTCCGGGGAGACGGCCATCGGTGACCACCCAGTCCGCGTGGTCGAGACGATGTGTCGCATCATCGAGGACGTAGAGGACAGCGAGGAGTACGACGAGTTGCTTGAGCAGCGCGTCCCACCCGCCGACGGGACGAAGACCGGAGCACTCGCCCGCTCGGCGCGCTTTCTCTCACGGGACGTCGACGCCGAGGCAATCGTCGCGGCCTCCGAATCGGGCTACACTGCCCGGAAAGCAGCGAAGTACCGACCGAACATTCCGATCGTCGCCGTATCGCCCAACGACAGAGTGCGACGACAGCTCGCACTCTCCTGGGGCATTATCCCGAAACAGGCCGTTCACAGTGGCCAAAGCGCCGACGCGGTTATCCAAGGGGCTGTTCAGGCAGCCATCGAAGCGGGTGCCGCAGAGAGCGGTGACACGGTCGCTGTCCTCTCTGGGATGATGACCCAGCTAGAGGGACTCGACACTGCCAACATTCTCAAAGTACACGTCGCTTCGGAAACGCTCGCGTCCGGTCGCGCCGTCGTCTCGGGCTACGCTGCAGGTCCGCTGTACCGCGTCGACGGTGGGAACCTCGACGACGTCCCGGACGGCGCAATTCTCTCCGTGCCGGCCGAGTTCGACGGCGAATTCACCGGCGAGATCTCGAAACTTGGCGGTATCGTCGACGAACACGAGGGAGTGACGAGTTACGCCGCCATCGTCGCCCGGGAAATCGGAATTCCGATGGTGGGTTCGGCGTCCATCTCCGATGTCGCGGACGGAACGGAAGTGACAATCGACGGTGAACGCGGTGTGGTTTACGCCGGGCCGCTCGAGGACGCCGATAGACAATGACCGCCGTTGCGGGTGTCGACCTCGGCGCGACGACGGTCCGTGCCGCAATCGCGGATGGGGATGGCACCCTGCGCGAGACGGCGACCGAACCGACACCGACAGATAGGAACGCTATCCTCGAAGCTATCCAATCGGTCCTCCAGACTGCAGCAGACCGTGCTGGGGTTCCTGTCGCGGACCTCGCTGCTGTCGGTATCGGGACCATGGGACCACTGGACCACGCTGCCGGTGTCGTCATCGACCCACCGAACGTCTCCGGTGTCGACCGAATTCCGGTCGTCGAGACGGTCGAACGGATCTACGACGGCCCGGTCGTGCTCAACAACGACGCTGTCGCCGGTGCTATCGGCGGCCGGTATTACGGCGAGGGAGACTGCTCGAACTACGTCTATCTCACCATCTCCAGTGGTATCGGCGCGGGTGCCATCGTCGACGGTACCGTGCTCCACGGGGCGCGCGGCAACGCAGCCGAAATCGGTCACGTGACGCTCGCACCGGAGTCGAATCAGCGGTGTGGCTGTGGCGGGACCGGCCACTGGGAAGCGCTCTGTTCGGGCCGACACATTCCCGAAACTGTTCGCACCGTGGCGGCAGACAGCGACATCGAGACGGACCTCGATCCGACGCAGGTGACGGCTTCAGAACTGTTCGACGCCGTGGGTTCGGACCCGCTCGCGGACCGGGTGGTAGACCGTCTGGCAGCCTGGAACACCCTCGGAGTCGCGACGCTCGTCCACGCGTACGACCCAGAACAGATCCACGTCGGGGGCAGCGTCGCGACGAACAACCCGGAGACGGTCGTGGCACCAATCCAGCGACGTCTGGCCGACCACGTTATCGGCGACCCACCGACAGTCGAGGTGACCCCATTCGGAGACGACGCGGTCCTTCACGGTGCAGTCGCGAGCGTGCTGGCTGGCGACTGAGTCGACCACCGGTGAACTGCCCGCAGTAGGCTTCCGTCGCGACCGACAGTATAACTTGATTCGCGGTCCAGATACGACATGTTCGATGGGGTACACACCACACGTTCTGGTCGTCGGTGGTGGCGCGACCGGCACTGGCGTCGCACGGGACCTCGCGATGCGTGGGCTGGACGTAACACTCGCGGAGCGCGGCCCGCTGGCCAACGGCGCGACGGGACGGATGCACGGACTGCTTCACAGCGGCGCGCGCTACGCCGTCGAGGACCCTGAAAGCGCGCGGGCCTGTATCGCCGAGAACGAGACGCTCAGGTCGATTGCCGCCCACTGTATCGACGACACCGGCGGACTGTTCGTCCAGCATCCCGAGGACCCGCTGGCGTACTTCGACCGCAAGCACCAGGCGTGTCGTGACTGTTCGATTCCGGTCGAAGAACTGTCCGGGGCAGAAACCAGAGACAGGGAGCCGTCGCTGAGCGACGACGTGACCCGCGCACTCGCAGTCCCTGACGGTGCAGTCGACCCGTATCGGTTGACTGTCGCAAACGCGACCTCAGCACAGCGCCACGGCGCGGACATCTTCACACAGACGGCGGTCGCGAACCTGCAGACCGACGAACACGGCATTACGAGTGCAGCGCTCGTCCCGAAGACGTCAGCGGGAACCAGTGCGGTGCTCGATATCGATTACGTCGTCAATGCTGCCGGCGCGTGGGCAGGCGAGGTTGCGTCACTGGCAGGCATCTACCTCTCGTTGTCACCGTCGAAGGGGGCGCTCGTCCTGACAGACGTACACAGCGAGACGGTCATCAACCGCTGCCGGCCGAAGAGCGAGGGCGATATCCTCGTTCCCCACGGCGACCGGGCGGTTCTCGGGGCGACCGACGTGCGCATCGACCACCCCGACGAGTTCCCGAAAGAAGAGCGCGAAATCGAGTTGCTGTTCGACGAACTCGAGCCAGTTGTTCCGGCGCTCGCGAGCGCCGCGGCAGTCGAGTCGTTCTGGGGAGTTCGACCGCTGTACGAACCGGCAACGGACGACAGCGCAGATGCCGGCGATATCACCAGGGGCTTCACTATCATCGACCACGAGCAGCGCGACGACTGCTGGGGCATCTTGACCGTCGTGGGCGGAAAGTTCACCACACACCGTCTGATGGCCGAGGCAGTCAGCGACCACGTTTGCGAGCAGTTCGGCATCGACAGAGCGTGTGAAACCGCGGAGATTCCATTACCGGGCGGCCCAGATACGCCTCCATTGGCAACGTTCGAGACCGACGCACCTGTCCGCGAATGGGTGGATAGTTCATAGACGACCATGATGGTTGTTAACTAGGCTTAGTATACAATTCTATGCGCGTGCGAGAGGGGCCAGAGCGATAGCCAGAGAGAGAGAACGTAGTCGTAAACATTCAAGAGTGCGACTGCCGACAGTGGGCGTATGCCATACGCTGTCAACGATGGCGTCCAGTTGGCGTACGAACGAGACGGTGTCGCCGGCGCAGAGACCATCGTATTCGTCTGTGGGCTCGGGTACGGGACGTGGATGTGGAACTGGCAGCGGGAGCGACTGGCCAACGAGTACGACCTGCTTCTGTGGGACAATCGTGGGGCAGGCGACTCGGAGACGCCGAAAGGTCCCTACACGATTCCGGAGATGGCCGCTGACCTCGAAGCGGTCCTCGACGACGCCGGCGTCGAGTCCGCACACGTCGTCGGGGCGAGTATGGGCGGGATGATTGCTCAGCAGTACGTCCTCGAGTACGACCGGGCAGAGACGGTGAGTCTGCTCTGTACCACCCCGGGCGGTCCCGACGAGGAACCGATTCCGGACGAGACGCTCGAACGAATGTTCGGCGTCCCCGACGGCTACGACCGGCGAGACTCGATTCGCTACAAGATGAAGCCGGCGCTGACCGATGAGTTCTGGGCGTCCCGGGACGAAGTCATCGAGCAGATAATCGACTGGCGTCTCGACAGTGACGCGTCAGAACAGGCACGAGAGTGGCAGGGTGCGGCGGTTGAGGCCTTCGACGTGAGCGAGCGACTCACCGAAATCGATATTCCGGCGCTCGTCCTCCACGGAGAACGCGACCGCGTCGTCCCAGTCGGGAATAGCGACCTGCTGGTCGAGGGGATTCCGACCGCGACTCGCCGGACATTCGGCGACGGTGGCTCGCATCTGTTCTTTATCGAGCGCGCCGACGCCGTCACCGACGCCGTCCGACAGTTCATCGACAGGTCCTGAGAGTTCAGGACGAGCGAAGTCGGGCGTGGGAAGCACTTATTAACGCGGGTCGGTGAGTAAGGATGACAGAGGCCGTTAGGACAATGATAGATATTTCCATGGAGATGGAACAACAAGATTGTCCGTTCATCGATACGACAGCGGACTACGCGGTCTCGTTTTCGAGTTTCCAGTGGCAGTTCGACGAATCGACGAACGAACTCGAGACGCGGATGGTCGTCCAGGCAGACGAACGCGATGCGCTGGACAACGGACTCAGTGCGCTCAAAGAGCACGGGAACATGCACGAGTACCGCCTGCTGAAGCGGTGGGACGACATCGCACACATCCGGACGACCATCAACGAGACTGACGCGATGCACACGATCCGGGCCAACGACGGGTACATCACCGGTCCGTTCTACATCGAGGCGGGCTCGGAACTGTGGCACGTCGGGTTCGACTCCGAGGAGTGCGCTGACCGGACGCTCTCGGAACTCGAACGGAACAACGAATACTCGGTGTTGACCAGGGAGCAAAATAGCATGCCCGACCTGCAGGAGCTCGTGTTGAACGCGAATCCGGCGATGCATCTCATCGAAGGCGGACGAGAACTCTCCGACGTGGAGCGAAAGACGCTCCGGGCCGCCGTCGAAGGTGGCTACTTCGAATCGCCCAGAGAGACGACGCTGGGCTCGCTCGCAGAGGAGTTCGACATCTCGAAGCCTGCCGTCTCGAAGAATCTGCGCCGCGGCCAGCAGAAAGTCGTCGGGCGGATGGTCGACGTGCTGGATGATATTGACAGGGTATAAGACAGATTGGTTTCCAATGTTTGGATAGACTGAGCGATTGCCGAGATTCGACGACCCCGTTTTTAGCTTGTGTTAAGTTCAACCGGCGAATGTAATTTAACATGTTAACGCGAGCCTTTATATTTATTATCTTAGTAAATATCATTCGTCATGGATTCGAATGACATCACTCGGAGACGTGTGATCAGTACACTGGGTGCAGCTGGTGCAGTCGGCCTCGCCGGCTGTGGTGGCGGCGATGGCACAGAAACAAACGGCGGCGACACGCCGGACGAAGTCACCATCGGGATGGTGCAGCCGCTGTCCGGCTCACTGCAGGCGTACGGACAGATTGCGACCCGCGGGTTCTATACATACTTCGGATACCGGGGCGCAGACATCCCCAGCGAGATCTCCGAAGGGACGGAGTCGTTCGACGTGGACGGGACGACCTACACGGTCGACCTGCGCGACTCGGGCGGCGACCAGACCGAAGCGCAAAACGCTGCGAGCGACATGGCTGGTGACGTGACGGCACTCGCCGGTGGGACGAGTTCCGCGTCGGCACTGGCTATCGCGAACAACGTTGCAAACCAGCAGGGTATTCCGTACATGGCTGGCCCGGCAGCGTCTGTCGAACTTACGTCTGACAGCGACAACTGCTCGCAAGCAGTGTTCCGTGCGAGCGAGACTGTCGCCATGGACGCACAGAGTGGTGGGAAATATGTCGCAGACGAGACAGATATCGGCAGCGTCTACATCTACTATGCGGACTACTCCTTTGGAGAATCTGTCAGAGACAACTACCAGCGCGTCCTGGAGAACAACGGCGTGACGGTGGCAGGCACGCAGGCACTGCCCCAGGGATACGACTCGGACTGGCCGGCCCAGTTCGACCAGGCGACCGAAGCGGGCGTCGACGCAGTCATCGGCGGCTTTACTGTCGCGACGCTGCCCGCGATGCTCGGGACGTATCTGGCAAACGACTACGACTTCCGCTTTGCCGGTGGTCTGGGAACCCGCCTTGCCGAGGCAGCACTTGGTGCAACCCTTCAGGGCTCGCTCGACGAACTCACCGCAGACACGATCCGAGAGACTGGTCTGGGACCACTCACGACGCGATACCACTGGAACCAGTACGACAATCAGATCAATACGGACGCAAACGAGGTCCACCGAGAGGCGTACGGGACAAACACCGACCTGTTCACCTCCGGAATGTTCACCGGCGCGTCCTCCATCGTCCAGGCCGTCGAGTCCGCCGGGTCTGCGGACCCGGGAGACATCGTCGCCGAACTCACTGGCATGTCGGTCGACGAAACGATGAAAGGAGAAGGCGGCTACGAGTTCCAGGAGTACAACAACCAGGCACGCTCGGCGATGACCGTCGTCGACCTCGTTCCGACCGAAGATACGGAGTTCTGGGACGCACCTGTCGAACCCAGTGCGCCGCTTCAGACCTACAGTATGGGCGAGACGACCCTCTCCGAGGAGAACACGGACTGCAGCCTGAACTAAAATGCTACGGACGGAAGGGCTCACGAAACGATTCGGCGGCATTGTCGCGACCGACAATGTCGACTTCGAGCTAGAGGCCGATGAGCTGTGTTCACTCATCGGGCCGAACGGTGCGGGGAAAACCACCTTCTTTAATTTGTTGACGGGGGCGCTTGAGCCCACAGAGGGACGGATAGAGTTCAAGGGAGAGGACATCACTGAGTCCTCACCCCAAGAAACGGCATCCCTCGGTATTCACCGTTCGTTCCAGATTACGAATATCTTTCCGACGACCACCGTTCTCGAGAACGTCAGAATCGCCGCGCAGGCGAAAAGCAATAAATCACTGCATCTCTGGCGGAACTTCTCGGCGTACGACGAGTTCCAGGAAGAGGCCCACCAGATTCTCGAACGGGTCGGACTCGACGACCGGGCCGATGAGTTCGCACAGAGTCTCAGCCACGGTGAAAAGCGGAAACTCGAAGTCGCCATTGCACTTGCCGGCGATCCGGACGTACTGCTTCTCGACGAACCCAACGCTGGCGTCTCTTCTGAGAGTGTCGGTGAGATTATCGACCTCATCGAGGACGTCAGCAGAGACCACGCTGTGTTGCTCGTCGAGCACAACATGGACATCGTCATGACAGTGAGCGACCGCATCGTGGTGTTGAACCAGGGGTCGGTCATCGCGGACGGCCCGCCCGAGGACATCCAGGACGATCCGAAGGTCCAGGAAGCGTACCTCGGCGGGTACGAGGAGGGACAACTCGGTACGGATACGGAAGCCGAGACGACGAGTGAGGAGGGCGTGGCATGAGCATGCTCGAAGTCGAGGACGTGCACACCTACTATGGGGAGAGCCACATCCTCGAAGGCGTCTCACTCGAAATCGACGAAGGCGAAGTCGTCGCGTTGCTCGGCCGCAACGGCGTCGGGAAGACGACGACGATGCGGACGATACTCCAGTTGACGCCGCCCCGAGAGGGGAGCATTCGTTTCAAGGGCGAAGAACTGGTCGGGAAACGGACGAACGAGGTCGCGGATCTCGGCATCGGCTGGATTCCCGAAGACCGACGGATGTTCTCGAATCTAAGCGTCGAAGAGAACATCCGCGCGGCCGTCCCGACGGGCGCCGATATGCAGACGGCCTTCGACGTGTCGTTCGAGACGTTCCCCATACTCGAAGAACGGCGCGACCAGGAGGCCGGCACGCTCTCCGGCGGCCAACAGCAGATGCTCGCCATCGCCAGAGGGCTCGTGGGTGAAAACGACATGTTGCTCGTCGACGAGCCGAGCGAAGGACTCGCCCCACAGATTGTCAAAGACGTGGGTGAAGCACTCCACGAAGTGTCACAGCAGGTTCCGATGTTGCTGGTCGAGCAAAATCTGGGGATGGCGCTCGACCTCGCAGACCGGTTTTACGTTCTCGACCATGGTCAGGTCGTCGACGAGGGTAACGCGGACGACGTGACAGCGGAGTCAGAACGACTCAGGAGGCATCTCTCAGCATGACGGGTCTCGAGCCGATAGTACTCCAGTCCGTTGCGGGATCGATTGCAGAAATAACTATCAAAGGGTTGGGGACGGCCGGCATCTACGTGATGATTGCAGCTGGCCTCTCACTCATCTTCGGGCTGATGGGCGTGCTGAACTTCGCCCACGGTGCGTTGACGACCTACGGTGCGTATCTGGGCGCAATCCTGCTCGTGTTCCTGTGGGGGTCCAATCCCGGCGGGAGCATCGTTTTCGTCGGATTGATTGTGGTGTCCATCGTCGTGTTCGTAGTCCTGTCGCTCATCGGGGCGGTCTTCGAGTACAGCCTCATCAGGCGACTGTACGACCGGCCACCAATCGACCAGATTCTGCTCACCTTCGGCGTCGCGCTGACGCTCGACGAGTTCCTGAAGGTGGTGCTCGACGACATTCTGAATCCCTACGTCGCCGCGAACCTCGACCCGAACAGTAACGCGTTCTACTCGGAGATGAGTGGTGGCCAGTACACGCCGGAACTCCTCTCTCGGGGGTCGGGACTCGAACTCGCGGGCACGTCCATCCGCTGGGTGTACGTCTTCGAGTTCTTCGTCGGCGCACTGGTCGTCGCGGCCGTGTGGCTGTTCCTGACGCGGACGCGGTACGGCCTGTTCATCCGGGCCGGCAGCGAAGACAGCGAGATGGCCGAAGCGCTCGGTATCAACGTTCGCCAGGTGTTCACGCTCGTGTTCGGTATCGGTATCGGACTCGCGGGCGTGTCGGGTATTTTCCTCATCTGGGACCCCGGCTTCGTCCTCGACATTACCCTCGGTTCGCAGGCACTCCTCCCGGCCTTTATTGTGGTCGTCGTGGGTGGTCTGGGAACGTTCAAGGGGACAGTCGTCGCTGCAGGTATCGCTGGATTCTTTTTCCAGTTCGGGAACTTCCTCTTTAGCAACGACGTCGGCGTCGTCGGTGTGAACCTGGGGAATTTCTCACAGCTACCGGGGATGCTCATCTTCATCCTGCTGGTCGCGGTGTTAATCATCCAGCCAACTGGCCTCTACGGTGAAGAGGAGGTGGGTGGCCATTAGCTCCGCTGTCGGCGACGCAGCTGCGTCGGTCGGTAACGCGCTGCCTGGCTGGGTGAAGACGTACGCCCGCGACCACACTGCACACATGCTCGTGGTCGGACTGCTACTCATCTATCCGGGTATCTATCACTTCGTCAGCGGGTCGGACGGGACGACGCTCGGGAAGTTGCTGTTGCCGTCGATGACGACGATGGTCGCGCTGTTTGCGGTTGCGCTGTTTGCCATCTCGTTCGACTTCATCAGCGGCTACACCGGCTACCTGTCCTTCGGACACTCGCTGTTCTTCGGGATGGGAGCGTTCATCGTCATCGGCGTCAAAAAGGAGATGTTCGCTGGTATCCCGGTTCTGGGATGGATTCCCCAGGGAATGCCCTTCATGATGATTCTGTTCATCAGCGCCGTGCTGGCCGCCATCCTCGCGTTGTTGATGGGGGCCGTGTCGTTCCGGTTGACCGGCGTCTACTTCGCGATGATTACGCTTGGCTTCGCAGAACTGGCGACGCTCATCGCGGAGGACTTCTTCGGACAGAGCGGGTCGACCGTTCCAGAGTACAACGCGGCCAACGATTCTGGCTTCCTGCTGGAAATCGGCGTGCCCTACGTGGACGCGCTGACGCTTCCGGTCGGGAAAAACGCCCTCAAGGGCGCACAGGGAATCTTCGCCGATGTCGGTGACGGAGCCGCGCGAGCGCCGATATATCTCGGTGACATCCCGATTGTGGGGCAGTTGCTGGACCTGTTGAACCTGATTCCCGGGCTCAACAGCATCATCGTCGCGAATCCCGAACTCGTCGGGACGGATCTCGCGTTCTACCTGATTGGCGGCACGGTGCTGGTGTGTTACTTCATCATGCAGCGTATCATCCACTCCCCGTTCGGGCGTGTGATGATCGCAATCAGGGAGAACGAAGAGCGTGCGAAGGCGATCGGCTACAACACCTTCATCTACAAGATGGGGGCGTTCGCCATCAGCGCCTTCTTCGCCTCTGTCGCAGGCAGCCTGTACATCGCCTACGAGCGAATCGGCGTGCCGACCTCCGAGTTCGGTGTCATCAACCGTGCCGGCGAGGCACTGCTTGCCACCATTATTGGCGGTATCGGAACGCTCGCAGGCCCGTTCTTCGGGTATCTGTTCGATATGAACCTGCGGGAGTTCTTCGGCGAAATCGGGAGCAACGGCTTCGAGGCATTCCTGAGTTCGAACTTCCCCGGAATCCTCAGCACGCAACTCCCGGGGACGAGCGTGCAGGAAATCATCGGTATCTGGGTCAGCGGTAACGGTGGCCTCTACATCGGTATCGTGTTCGTGTTCTTCATCCTGTTCGTTCCCGGTGGACTGCTCGGGACGCTCAGGCTCGCGATGGGCGGGAAAGTCGCCAAGACGTTCCCCGACTGGGTTCGTCGACGCGTGAGCCGGGTCAAATCGGCTATCGACGGCCAGCGATAGAACACGACTCCGTTCTTCTCATTTTTTCGGCATCGAGCTGTCGGTCTTGCTATCACGCCTGTTTTTGGCGAACCTAAAAACTCAAGAGGGTCGAGCTTCGACACCGTAGTAATGGCAACACAGAGCCGTTCGACGGCAGTAGAGGACGAGTACACGTTCGACGACCTGAGCGTCGTCATGGGAACGTACAACGAGGAAGCGGCAATTGGAACCGTACTGGCGGACATCGACGAAGTGACTGACGGCAGAGCAGCGGTCGTCTGTGTCGACGGATCGAGCGACACGACACCGGAGATCGCGCGCGACCACGGCGCACGAGTCATCGAACAGGAGCCACAGGGGTACGGCGTGGCGGTCGAGGAAGCGCTCTCGTCTGCGAGCCGACCCGTCGTCGTCACCACCGACTGTGACGACACGTACCCCATGGAACGCTTGCCCGACTTTCTCGAAGCCATCAACGAGGGCTGTGACGTGGTCAGCGGCGACCGTCTGTATCACGGTGCCGAGACGATGCCAGCGCTGAACCGACTTGGAAACAGTGCCTTTGCATACCTCGCTTCGGCGCTGATGGGAAAACGCGTCCACGACACGACGACCGGGATGCGCGCCTACCGGAAGGAAATTATCGACAAAATCGAGTGGACCGAAAACACCGGACTCTCCGCAGAGTTGCTGATTCGGCCACTGATGCGTGGCTACGAGGTCCGAGAAGAGCCGATCGAGTACCGCGAGCGGAAGGGCGAAACGAAACTCGATCCGTTCCAGGGCGGCGCAGAGATTGCGAAATCTATCGTCAAAGTCTGTCTCGAAGAACGGTTCCGGTAGTCCTATAGTAACAACTGAAACGATTTACATACTGACCGCTCCGTACTCGTGCGGTCGTGTGTGCACTGGCTTTCAGTGGCTACTCTAGTGCGGCTTCAGTCCTGAACTGCTAGCTTTATCTACGTAGAGCGCCTCTAGAGAGTGTTCAGAAATCTTCTGAAGTAGACCATGCCACGAACTCAACAGTACTCTGTCGATCTGTCTGCCGATGAACGAGCGGAACTGAACGCGATGCTTTCGGCTGGCACATACAAGACGCGGGAACTCACGCGTGCACGGTGTCTCTTGCACGCCGATGACGGCTTGACTGACCCG